>NZ_DASRXF010000143.1:0-26670 GCF_035654295.1 Noviherbaspirillum sp.
ACCTCACAGCGCGTTGAACTACCAGACGCCTGCCGAGTTCGCGGCCGGCCACCGGCAAAAAGAAGCAACCCAGGACACAGGAAAGATCATCAACTGAACTTTACTAACATGCCCCTGGCACTGCTAATGGGGGCACATCATCGTTGTTTCAGATGTCTGCAAGGTTCTCAGCATCGCTAACCCAAGCGACGCAATGAAGAAGGCAGATGTTGCCACTGATGAATTTACTAGCTTGAAGCTAGGAAATACCCGTGGACGGCCCTCTATTGTCATCTCCCGCTCCGGTGTCAACAAGCTCATCCTCAATTCCCGCAAGCCGGGGGCTGTGCAGTTTAAGAACTGGCTGGCCCGTGTGGTTATCCCGGCCCTCCAGGATGACGGCATGTACGTGGTGGGGGAGGAAAAGGTAAAGAGCGGGGAGCTGACTGATGACGAATTCATTCTTGAGGCAATGACAAGGCTGAAGGGCAAGGTGGAGAAGTGGAAAGAGGAAGCAGAGAAGCGGGTTTATCTTTAAACATCAAATACTTATCCTGAGTCCAAGCACCTAAACCCTCACCTTTGCAGATATACGCGGCCTCCGTCCCCTCCTCCGCAGGAGTGACCGCTTTCAATCCAGGCGTTGCAACCCTGTCCCCAAGTGAAGTACCAAGCTGACTTCTGTGCAGCTTGCCCTTAGTTCATCGGCATCCTTCAGGCAGGGAGTCAGTCTCGCGATTTGTTCTCGCGTCTGTCTCTCTGCCTATGTTTTGGAGCCCTTCCAGTTCTCTGGAGGGGCTCTTTTTATTCATTTTTGCTCACCGATATGGGCCAGCACCGAATTGCCACTTTCCCCATTCAATTCAAAGACTTACCGCAAAAGTACAGGTCCCCACCCTCACCTTAGCAGAAACGTACCAAGTCTAGGGCACCGAACACTGGCCGTACGGTAAGCGAATGCGGACGCAGTAGGTAGGACCTCCACACAATACAAACAGGAGTAACCGATGAACGAAAATGCAAATGTGTACGAAGTAATGCAGACAGGTCTAGAAGCATGGAAAAAGATCGATAAGCGCAAGTTCAACCAGAGCGACCCGAACAAGCTGGCCCAGTTCATCCATGACTTTGCCAAGAATAGTAAGGCAGCGTGGTCTCAGTACCTTACCCGTCCGGAGCTGGCTCAACAGATCGTTGCCAAGGTAACCGCAGCCTCCATCTCCGACAAGGGCACCCCAGCGCTGTTCGATGCCTTGGACAAAGTACGAGACCCGGACACCGGACTCACCATTGCTGATTCCAATGCAGAGCTTGCAGTTGCCATTGCGAGTGGTCGTAAGACAGCAGAGAAAATGCATGACCAGCGAATTGAGCGGGATGCACAGCCTGCCCTCCTCAAGGAGCTACTGGGGTGGAAACAGCAGGTAGCTCAAGGGCAGCTTGTGCCTGTGGAGACCCTGGCAGCCAGCATTGGTCCTGGTAAGCAGTTCGCATCGCACGAGGCTGCTGCAGCATTCGACCACTGGCAGCGTGAACAGATCGGCAAGAACGATGATCTGGCAACGGCTCTGCAGCTTTACGATGAAGGAATGGGATATCTTCTGACGCCGAAGCAGCAGAAAGGCGTCTCCGAGCATCGGACTGCTCCTCTTGTGACTGCCATTATTAGTGCTCCAAACCAGGCTGTACTAAACGAGGCTGCTGCAAATCTAGCCGACATGCATACACGAGGGCAGCTCACCATCCCGAATGAAACCCTTAAGCGGTTCATCGACGGTCTCACCGCAGTCCCCATGGATCAATCCGGGGTCCCCAATCCGCGCTTCCTGGCTGCTGCAGCTCTCTACAAGTCATTCCCTGACAATGTACGAAAGCTGTACTTCAGTGAGGATGCTGACACCCTCTTCCGCAGCTACACCAAGGAAACGGCCAACGGGGTTGACCCTGGTTCCGCTTACAAGGGTGCGTACACCGCAATCTCCCCTGAGGCAAAGGCCCAGATGCAGGAGATTACGAAGCATCCGGAGTGGCAGGCAGGGATGTCGAAGACGGTTCAGAAGGTTGTGGATGGTCTCCAGTACCAGCCATCCAAGGACTTCATCCCATTCAGGGATAACCTCCCGGCCAACCTGGGCCTCACCAGCGCGGCAGCCACGGCTGAAGCCAAGCGTTTCATGCTGACCCACCCCGATATGGGTGAGGAGGATGTGAAGGCCCATGTGGAAAGCTGGGTGCAGTCCAACTACGTCCACGATACAAAGACCAACCTCCTTGTGGGTGTGCCCCCTTCGGTAGGTCAGACCGGAAACAAGGTCATTACGTACCAGCAGGAGAAGCTGCTGAAGCAGTATGGGGAAGACTCCCGGCCCACCCTGGTCTACCTCGGCAACGGCAACTACCAGATTCAGACGATGAATCCGGTGGCTATCGTCGGGACCACTACCTGGGATTCTCTGAAGAAGGACCATTCGGAGAACACCTCACTGACCGATGCAGACCGCGCTTCTCTCTCCAGCCTGCACGAGGCAGCCACCAAGGGAACCTTGACCGCTGATGCAGTCAACACCTACGCCCCACTCTTGTCCAAGATTCGCACATTGGGACTTGATGACAAGATTCCAATGAAAGCGATTAACGATGCACATGATAAAGCGCTACGCACTGCACTTTCTAATATTCCTAAACTAGCCATCGGTGGTGCGTCTAGTGTCGTGGGTCCTGTACCGCAGGCACTTAATGACAGCACTGCCCAGAAAGAAGCCACACTCCGGTTCCTCCATTGGGGCACCTCTGGAATGCAACCCAAGCTCACCGAAGCTCTCATCACGCAGGGTGAAGGTGTGGTCCTCCGTGCTTCCCCTGACCCCGCTGGTGGCGCAGGGATGAACATCGGCATGGGCTACAACCTGAAGGCCAACGAAGGCAACATCAAGGAAGACTTCCGCAAAGCGGGGATTCCTGTGGAAGCCATCGAGGACATCAAGGCAGGTCGCAAGAGCATCACCCAGGACCAGGCAGAACGACTCCTGGCAGAGCATCAGAAGGTGGTGGAGGTCTATACCCAGGTGGAACGTGGGGAGATGCCCTCGGAGGAACTGGACAAGGTTCTCCCACAGAACCTCCCGGAGACACCAGAGCCTACCGTGGTTACCCCTGAGCCATCCGAGACCGCTGGCTTCCTCCCTGGCTCCATCGGTTCTGCTCAGGTAGGCCACGTATCCGCTCCGGAGACCACTCTAGGTGGCAACATCCCCTTGGCTCACCAGGGTATTGAGGACTCAGATGTTCATGACGTACTGGGTCACCTCAAGAAGTACACCACGGAGGACTCCACGAACGGCCGTGTGATGTCCGTGGATTGGGAAAGGTGGCACCGGGAGAATCCGGACACCTACAACCAGTACCACCTGGCAGTAGAACGGGAGACCCGTGATGCCATCCAGGACCACGACCTTGGAGAAACCATCCCATGGAGTCATACCCAGCTTGGGAAAATCTTCATGGAGCTGCGTACCTTCATCTCCGTGGCTCATGCCAAGAACTTCCTCAAGAATGCCAGCTATGCCGATAAGACTACCTTCTCGGTGTGGATGTATGGTCTGACCGGGGAAGCACTCATGTACTCCCTGCAGACTTCCCTGAACTTCGCCCATAACAAGGAGGAGTTGCAGAAGAGGCTGTCACTGGAGAGGATTGCGCAGGCTGCCGTACAGAGAGCGTCAGCGTTCGGCATGATGCCTGCGGTGTTGAGTACGGGGTACTGGGTGGGGAGCGGGAATGATCTGTTCGGGCATACCGGCACGGCAAATACCAACAATCGGGACCTCATCAAGACCCCATCGGGAATGCTCTTGACTGACCTCTACAACGCTCCAAAGACCCTTGCCGGGGTCCTTAACCCATGGTCCGAGACCGTTACGACGAAGCAGGAAGTGCGGGACCTGTTCTCTCTCCTCCCGTTTGGCAATACCTATGGTATGCGGAACATTCAGGACTATGTGAGCAGCCAGTTCCCGGTGAATCAGCAGTGGCACAGCTACCCGTAATCCACCATTCAGATCGGCACTTTCACATCCAAGGGGAGACTGCGTTCTCCCCTTACTTTTTCAATTCAAAGGAATAGATATGGCAAAACCAAAGATTAGCGCTTGGTGCAGGCGACAGACCTCAAATGGCATCAATAAAGCAGACGCACGAATGGCCCTAAAGCGCTACCAATTGGCCTGTGAGGCTGCTGTTCAACCCTTCCTAGACGCCCCCACGGAGGAAACGAAACGTGCGGCGATCGACGCGATAAACGAGTTTATTAGCATGTACCAACGGTGGGTGGAACCGTACTTGGGCGAGGTGTTGGCTCAGGGACAAGGCAGCACCCCTGCCAGCACCGCCGCAGAGGCTCTTGGACAGCTTTTTGCAGCTCCATCAGAGTTGACCAAGGGCTGGGCGGTAAATGCACTGGAGGGCCATTTGATGGTTTCTACGGCCACCAGCGGATAAAATTAAAGATCAATAACGAGAAAGGCCAACCATGACCGCAGCCAAGTCAACGAGGATTGAACCGCAAGACATCGGAAGGGTAGCCGAAACGCAATCCGCTGAAACAGTGAATGCGTACCTTTCCCTTGGGTGGATTATCGTCGGCACCTCTAGCAACCATTATTCAGAGCATGGCTATTCGTTCGCCTATCATTTAGGATGGCCGAGGAGTCTTGGAGAGCCGAAGCTCCCTCCAGACCCAATGCAATCTTTCTTAGGGGGCTTGAAGGGAACGGAATCACCCGGCGAGAAAGCCCCATGGGATGACTGAGTACCGGCAATACTACAGGGGGATACGGCCTTTAAGGGGCCATCCCCCTACTTTCTAAACTGTGACACGACGCCGTAGCGGCCTTTCCCTTGACCACGCCTAAAGCCGCCTACTTGTTGGCTGAACGCGTCTTCCCTACTGATTCGGGTTAGTGTTCTGCTCGTCCCTGGGACGGTCATGGATAAGTTCAGCGTCCAGGCGATCAAGAAACCTAGATGGGTTTAGGTGCGTATAGCGCTTCAGCATCGCCAGGCTCTTGTGCCCCGTAATTGTAGACGCCTCCATCTCCTTGAACCCCTTCTCAAACAGTCGTGAAGTAGCCTCGTGCCGTAGGTCATGGAAGCGAAGCCCAACGATGCCACACTTCCGGCACATATCGAGGAACTGGTTGGAGATTGTGTCTCGGAAGACTGCAAAGACGTACTCTTTGGGAGACCGGTAGGTTCTTGGGAGTGGCTGCAGCCCGGGCCTAGTCCAGGGGAATATATCTGGGTTCTCTTTAATTGTTCTTAGGGCCGCTACGGCCTTCTTTGAGAGGGGAACTACTCGGGAGTCGCCGTTCTTTGTATCTCCCAGATATACCATTCGCTCATTGAGGTCTACATCCTGCCACCTCAGGCTCACCAACTCACCTCGCCTCATCGCAGTCTCTACCGCAACGATAATGGTTAGCTTGAGCCACCGCTTCCCATGATCTTCGCAACAGGCAAGTAGCCGCTCCTCTTCACCGGCCTTGAATCTCCTGTCTCTCCCTCGTGGAATCTTTGGCTTCCGCATGGTCTTGACCGGGTTCTTCAGCCCATCGAAACCCCAGTCAGTAACGGCGATGGAAAACAGATGAGATATCAAGGCAAGTTCAATGCGCACCGTATTGCCACTGATACCTGAAGTCAAACGCCTGTCCCGATAACTGGATAAATGCATGCTCCTAATCTTATCGAGTTGGAGTCCGGATATCGGATGGTGCTGCAGTCTTTGGATTAAGGTCTTCTCTTGGCGAGCACCCTTCTTCAAGGGTGTAACTCGTTGGGCGTACAGACCAAGCGCATCGCCCAATGTGGGAGTCCTGGATATCCTGCGAGACCTGATTGGCTCTGTCTCACGAATTTCATACGTATTCTCGGCTTCCCTTGCCCAAACATCAGCCTCAAGGTAAGTGTCGAATGTCTTTGAAAGTTCTGGAAGACCTGCTTTCCTGATGATTACCTGAAAGCGACCAGAGGGCCTGAGTCGGAAAGTTGCCATGGTAGCGATAGAACGCAAAACACCACGGTAGCAGCCCTGCACAGAATATCAATGTGGGGAAGTGTGACTAATACAGTTCTGGAAATGTCGGGGGAGGCGGGTTCCGGAAGGTCTGCGGTCTTGCTTGAGACCAACTCTGAAGTGCGCAAAGTCCATATTGCTTGGCAATGCGGACTGCCAATATTGGATCAATGGAATACAATGAAAAAAGCCTGCACAAAGCAGGCTATTTTTGACCCAACTGTGACCCAACCGAGTGGGTCAGCGCATCGAAATGTTAGTGAGCGCTACGGCTGAAAGCCTAGTAAAACTGGTGGACAGTACTGGGATTGAACCAGTGACCCCCGCCGTGTGAAGGCGGTGCTCTACCCCTGAGCTAACTGTCCGGGAAGCTGCGCATTATGGCACAAACCGTGCGCGGAATCAATTCGTTGCTGTTTCCGGCTCCACGCGCCAGAGACACTTCCCTTTTACCTCCTTGTCGAGGCGGTCCAGCAGGGCTTCGTGCTCGGTGAGTTCTTCTTCGCTCGCCCGCAGGATGACGATCTCGGCCAGCGATACCACTTCGACCACCTGCTCTTGCGCGATGCCGGTTTCGGGCGCGGCAAGGTCGATGGTGAGGCTGTTCTGGCCGCGGGTCATCGCGAGGTAGACCTCGGCCAGCAGTTCGGCGTCCAGCAGCGCGCCGTGCAGGGCGCGGTGGGCGTTGGAGATGCCGTAGCGGTCGCACAGCGCGTCCAGTGAATTGCGCTTGCCGGGATGCATTTCCTTGGCCTGGACGAGCGTGTCGGTGATGCAGTGGACATGCTCGGCGAAACGCGGGAAGCCGAGCCGTTCGAATTCGGCGTCGAGGAAGGCGAGGTCGAAGGGGGCGTTGTGGATGATGATTTCGGCGTCGCGCACGTAGTCCCGGAGCTCGTTCGCGATTTCCGCGAACTTGGGCTTGTCGCTCAGGAATTCGGTGGTCAGGCCGTGCACCGCGAGCGCACCCTCTTCCGAATCGCGCTCGGGGTTGATGTAGCTGTGAAAATTGTTGCCGGTGAGCCGGCGGTTCACGATTTCCACGCAGCCGACTTCAATGATGCGGTCGCCGGAGCGCGGGTTCAGGCCGGTGGTTTCGGTATCGAGGACGATTTGTCTCATGCTTGGTGTACGGTTGCGGGTGTCTGGCCGGCAGGAACAGCGGCAGGTTCGCCGTGCAGCTTCTTGCGGGCCAGGAAAGTATAGAACGTCGGGACGACGAACAGGGTGAGCAGCGTGCCGAAGGTCATGCCGCCGACGATGACCCAACCGATCTGGATGCGCGATTCGGCGCCGGCACCGGTGGCAAGCGCCAGCGGAACCGCGCCCAGCACCATCGCGCCGGTGGTCATCAGGATCGGGCGCAGGCGCAGGATCGCGGCTTCGACCACTGCGTCGCGCATGGATTTGCCTTCCTCGCGCAACTGGTTCGTGAATTCGACGATCAGGATGCCGTGCTTGGTGATGAGGCCGACCAGCGTGATCAGGCCGATCTGGCTGTACACGTTGAGCGTGCCGCCGCTCCATTTCAATGCCGCCAGCGCACCCGCCATCGACAGGGGCACGGTGAGCATGATGATGAAGGGGTCGACGAAGCTTTCGAACTGCGCGGCCAGCACGAGGTAGATGAAGGCGAGCGCGAGGATGAAGGTCAGCGCCAGGCTGCCGCTCGATGCCCGGTATTCGCGCGAGGAGCCGGAAAGGTCGGTCGCGTAGCCGGGCTTGATGATGCGCTTGGCGGTGTCTTCCATGAACTCGATCGCTTCGCCCTGCGTGTAGCCGTTGGCAAGGTTGGCGGTGATGACGGCGGCGCGGCGCTGGCCGAAATGGTTCAGCTCGCGCGGGGCGACGGTCTCGCGGACCTTGAGCAGGCTAGACAGCGGCAGCATCTGGTCCGGCGCGCCGTTCTTGCCGGTGGCGCGCACGAAGATGTTGTTGATGTCGTCCGGCGCGTCGCGTTCGCCGTTGCGGATCTGCACGACGACGTCGTACTGGTCGCCGCCCTTCTTGAAGCGCGTCACGTTGCGCCCCCCGAGCATGGTCTCCAGGGTGCGGCCGACGGTTTCGATCTGCACGCCGGCGTCTGCTGCCTTGTCGCGGTCGACCTCGACGTTGACCTGCGGCTTGTTCAGGCGCAGGTCGGTGTCGATGTTGGCGAGGCCGGGGTTCTTGCTGGCCTCGGTGACGATCTGCTGCACCACCTCTTGCAGTTCGCCGTACGAGGCATTGGTCAGCACGACGAGGTTGACGGGGCGTTCGCGGATGGACTGGCCAAGCGACGGCGGTGCGTTCGGGAAGGCCAGCACGCCGGGCACGCCGGCCATCTTCGGCTGCATGTCCTTGATGATGTCGAGCGTGCTGCGCTCGCGCTCGCTCCAGTCGACGGTACGGAAGAAGGCGACGCCGCGTTCCACGGTGGGGTTGCCGGCGATGATGAACACGCGATCGATTTCCTTGGCCTCGGCGGCGATCTGTTCGAGGCGGCGCGCATATTTCTCGGTGTATTCGAGGGAGGCGCCGTCGGGACCGGTGAGCGCGGTGAAGATGGTGCCGCGGTCTTCGATCGGGGCGAGTTCCTTTTTCATGCCCGAGACCAGCCAAACCAGTGCACCGATGACGAGCAGGTAGACGAGCAGCACCAGCCAGCGCGCGGAAAGTGTCATCGCCAGGATGCGGCGATAGCCGGAGGTGATGGCATTGAGCGTGTTTTCGATCGCGCGGTAGACGGGGCCGTGCTTTTCCTGGTGCTTGAGCATGACCGAGCACATCATGGGCGACAGCGTCAGCGCGACGAAGCCGGAGACGATCACCGCGCCGGCCAGCGTGAGCGCGAATTCCACGAACAGGCGGCCGGTGCGTCCTGGCGTGAAGGCGACAGGTGCGTACACGGCGGCCAGCGTGAGGGTCATGGCGATCACCGCGAAACCGATTTCCTTGGCGCCCTTCAGGGCGGCCTCGAAGGGTTTCATGCCCTCCTCGATGTGGCGGTAAATGTTTTCCAGCACCACGATGGCGTCGTCCACCACGAGGCCGATGGCGAGCACCAGCGCGAGCAGGGTCAGGGTGTTGATGGTGAAGCCGGCCAGCGACATCAGTGCGAACGAGCCGATCAGGGAGACCGGGATGGTGACCAGCGGAATGATCGATGCGCGCAGCGAGCGCAGGAACACGAAGATCACCAGCGCCACCAGCACGACGGCTTCGCCGATGGTGGTGTAGACGGACTTGATCGAGCGCTCGATGAACAAGGTGTTGTCGACCGAGATGGCGATCTTCACACCCTGCGGCGCCAGTTCCTCGTTGAGTTTCGGCACCTCGGCCTTCACGTAGGCGGCCAGTTCCAGCGGATTGGCGGTCGCCTGCCGGATCACGCCGAGCGATACAGCGCCCTGTCCGTTGAAGCGCACCGAGGTACGCTCGGCCGCCGGGCCCAGTTCCACGCTGGCCACGTCCTTGATGCGCACCGCGTAGCCGTTGACGGTGCGCACGACGATGTCTTCGAATTCAGCCGGCGTCGTCAGGTCGGTCTGCGACACGACCGAGAATTCACGCTGGCGGGATTCGATGCGCCCCGCCGGCACCTCGACGTTCTGGCGGCGCACCGCGTCTTCCACGTCCGCGGGTGTGAGGCGGTAGGCGGCCAGCTTGTCGCGGTTGAGCCAGACGCGCATGGCGTACTTGCGCTCGCCGCCGATGCGCACGTCGGCCGCGCCGGGCAGCAGTTGCAGGCGTGGCTTGACGATGCGGTTGGCGATGTCGGTGAGATCGAGCTGCGACATGTTGTCGCTCGAGAACGACAGCCAGATGATGGGGTTGGCGTCGGCCTCGACCTTGGCGATGACGGGTTCTTCGATGGTCTGCGGCAGCTTGGAGCGCACGCGCGAGACTCGGTCGCGCACGTCGTTGGCGCCGGAGTCGGGGTCCTTTTCAAGGCGGAAGCGCACCGTGATCTGGCTTTGCTCGGCGCGCGAGATCGAGGTCAGCACGTCGATGCCGTCGATGCCGGCGATCGAGTCCTCCATCGGCTTGGTCACGGCCGACTCGACGATTTCCGCACTCGCGCCGGGATAGCGGGTTTCCACCGTCACCACCGGCTCATCGATCTTCGGGTATTCGCGCACGGCAAGGCGGTTGTAGGACACAAGACCGATCAGCACGATGATGAGCGACATCACCGTCGCAAACACGGGACGGCGGATACAGATGTCGGATAAGACCATGATGCGCTCCGGTTAGCTCTTCGGTGCGGGCGCGGCGGATACCGTGGCGGGCTTGCCGTCCGGTCCGAACATCTGGGCGATGCGCACGGGGGTTCCATCCTTGGACAGGCGGATCTGTCCGGCGGTGATGACGATATCGCCAAGCTGCAGCCCTTGCACGATTTCCACGCGGGCCGCGCGGCGCAGGCCGGTCTTGACCTCGGTACGCTGCGCCTTGCCGTCGACCACCTTCCAGACCATGACCTTGTTGCCCTGCGGGACAATGGCCTCCTCCGGAATCACCATCGCATTCTCGCGCTCGGCGAGGATGAGCCTCACGCGCGCGAACATGCCGGGCTTGAGCCGGCCTTCGGGATTTTCAATGCGCCCGCGCAGCAGTGCGGAACGGCCGGAACTGTCGACCTGCGGATCGATGGCGTCCACCCGCGCACGGAAAGGCTTGGCGGGCAATGCGTCGACGATGACCTCCATGCCCTGCCCCCGCTGCACCAGGTCCAGGTAGCGTTCGGGCACGCGGAAATCGACCTTGACGCTGGAAATGTCTTCCAGGTTGACGAGGTCGGTGCCGTCTTTCACATAGTCGCCCACGCTGACGTTGCGGATGCCGACGATGCCCGAAAACGGTGCGCGGATCTCCAGCTTGGACAGCCGCGCCTCGGCCAGCGCCAGCTTTGCCTCGAGCACCTGCACATTGGCCTGCGACTCGTCGCGCGCGCGCTCGGAAATGAACTTCTGTTTGGCGAGATCGACAGTGCGCTCGAAGTTGGCCCTGGCGATGCCCAGCTCCGCCTTCGCCTGCTGCACTTCGGCCTGATTGACTGTGGAATCGAAAGCGATGAGCAGCTGCCCCTTCTTCACCTGCTGGCCATCATTGAAATTCAGCTTCGCGATGCGGCCCGACACTTCCGGCCGGATGACCACCGCTTCGTTGGAGCGGATGGTGCCGGTTGCGTTGACGTCGTCGACGAGGTGGGCTGTCGTCACTTGGGCAGCATCGACGGAGACCGTTGCGGCGGTGCCACTGCCGGCCTTGAGGGCGCCTCCCTGGGGCAAGGCAGTCTGTTCGGTCGGCCCCTGCGGTTGTCTCTGGACAAAATAAGCGTAGGCGCCGAGTGCAGAAATGCCGATGGCGGCGATGGCGGGGTACAGGAGTCTCCGGGTGTTCATGTGCTCTTCTGCGTTTTAGTATCGTCAGTGGCAATCTCTGTTGCCAACGAGCGAATGTAGCATATCGGAGAGATCACGACACAGAGGCTACGCCGAGGTTGGCAAGCGCGTCGGCACGCTCGTTGCCGTCGTGCCCCGCGTGGCCCTTGACCCAGCGCCATTCGATCTTGTGCCGTGCCTGTGCGGCATCCAGTTCCTGCCACAGGTCGGCGTTCTTTACCGGCTCTTTCGCGGCTGTCTTCCAGCCGCGCGCCTTCCACCCGTGGATCCATTCGCTGATGCCCTTCTGCACATACTGGCTATCGGTATGGACAATGACTTCGCACGGGCGTTTCAATGCTGTGAGCGCTTCGATCACCGCGCGCAGTTCCATGCGGTTGTTGGTGGTGTTCAATTCGCCGCCGTACATCTCTTTCTTGTGTGCGCCGGCAATCATCAAGGCTCCCCACCCGCCGGGGCCAGGATTTCCCTTGCATGCCCCGTCGGTAAATATTTCCACTTTATCCATGCTTATTTGTGTTTCTGTATGCGATTGGTGGCCGGCACGCCTTGTGTGGCGTGCGCGGCCTTCTTGGCCCAGACCGGGCCGATGAGGCGCATGCCGCGGATGCGCTTGATGGCGTGAACGATGTAGACGGCGCCGAGATAAGGCCACCACCGGTCACCGGCGCCCTCCATGAAGGTGAAGCGGCTCAGCCATTTCTCCGTCATGCATGGCGGCGCGTAGCAGCCGAAATGGCCGCGGCTGACTTCCATGTTGAGCAGCTTGAGCCAGTCCTTGAGACGCGGCACGCTGATGAATTCTCCTTCTGGCGGCAGGAAATGCGCGCCCGTCAGACGGCCGGCCAGATGGCGCAGCCCCCACATGCTTGCCGGGTTGAACCCGACGATGATGACTTGCCCTTCCGGGCGCAGGACGCGCTCGACTTCGCGCAGCACCTGGTGCGGTTCGGCGGCGAATTCGAGCACGTGCGGCAGGACGATGAGGTCCAGGCTCTGCGATGCGAAGGGCAGTTCGGCGAAATCGTGCACGACGACAATCGGCGACCGATCCCCCTCTCCGCTTTCCGCCGGCAGGTTGACGTCGGTCAGCCACTTGTTGGGCATGCGGTTGGCCTGCAGCGCATTCACCTGCGGCAAGCCGATCTGCATGGCATTGAAGCCGAAGATGTCCGCCGTCAGCATGTCCAGCCGCGCCTGCTGCCAGGCACGGATATAGCTCCCGGCCGGCGTATCGAGCCAGGGGCCGAGGGCTATAATGGATTTTTCGACAGGAGGACGATCCATCGTATGCTGAATGTGTTGACTGTTCCGGCGTTCCAGGACAATTACCTGTGGCTGATTCACGATGGCGCGCGCGCCGCCGTTGTCGATCCCGGCGATGCCGCGCCGATACTTGCGGCGCTCGCGGATAACGGCCTTGCCTTGGCCGCTATTCTACTGACTCATCACCATGCTGACCATGTCGGCGGCGTGCCCGCGCTGCTGGCGCGCTTTCCGGTGCCGGTATTCGGCCCCCGCGGCGACGGCATTGCGCAGGTCACCGTCCCGCTGGGCGAAGGCGATACGGCGCGGATACCTGAGCTCGGGCTCGCCATGCAGGTGATCGACGTCCCGGGCCATACCCGCGGCCATATCGCCTACTACAGCCCGGAAAACCACTGGCTATTCTGCGGCGACACGCTCTTTGCCGGGGGCTGCGGCCGCCTGTTCGAGGGCACCCCGGAACAGATGGTGAATTCGCTCGACAAACTCGCAACGCTTCCTGAGCAAACGCAAATCTTCTGCGCGCATGAATATACTCTTGCCAATTTACGCTTTGCTAACGAGATCGAGCCGGATAATATTCAGTTGAAATCGCGCATCCGGCACGAACAATCCAAGCGCGATCAGGGCACGCCGACCGTGCCCTCGACAATCGGCCTGGAAAAGGCCACCAACCCGTTTCTGAGGTTCCGCGAGCCGGACGTTGCCGAGCGGCTCATGCAGCGTGGAATCATTTCCACGGGGGAACCAATTGCTGTTTTTGCTGCCTTACGCGAGTGGAAGAATTCCTACCGTTAAGGCGTTGCCGTTTTTGTAAGAAAAGCAATAATTCTTGACGCAGGAAAACACCATTACGTAAACTCATCCGATTCAACCCGGCGCCGACGATCGCCGGGCACCAATAACAGCAAGCGAGGACACATGCAGCCGCTGAAAAGAAGAACTCTCCCATTTACAGCGATAGTCATCCTCGGCACACCGCTCGCCGCGCAGGCAGCGGACCTTTCCCTCCCCCTCCACACCTGGTCCCAGGTTTCCGCGCTGGAACGGCCGTACGACCCGAACGACCCGCTCGCGCAGGTGCTGTCCATGGAGGAGGTGGACGTGTGGGCGCGCATCCGCAAGGGTTTCGCGATTCCCGACCTGGACAACCCGCTGGTGGCCAACCACGTGGACTGGTACACCTCCCGCCCGGATTACATCCAGCGCACTACGACGCGCGCTTCGCGCTACCTGTTCCATGTGGTGCAGGAGCTCGAAAAGCGCAACATGCCGACCGAGCTCGCGCTGCTGCCCTTCATCGAATCGGCGTTCAACCCGCAGGCATATTCCAGCGCGCACGCGGCCGGGATGTGGCAGTTCATCCCGTCCACCGGGCGCGACTACAACCTGACCCAGAGCATGTTCAAGGACGAGCGCCGCAACGTGCTGGCCTCGACCGACGCCGCCCTGACCTATCTGCAGCGGCTGTACGGCATGTTCGGCGACTGGCAGCTCGCGCTGGCCGCCTATAACTGGGGCGAAGGTTCGGTGCAGCGCGCGATCAACAAGGCGCGTGCAGCCGGCGTGGCGACCGACTTCAACGGCCTGTCGCAGTTCATGCCGGCGGAAACGCGCAATTACGTGCCGAAGCTGCAGGCGGTGAAGAACATCATTGCAACGCCCGGCGAATACGGCATCGCGCTGCCGAAGGTGGACAACCAGCCCTACTTTGTCACCATCGGCAAGACGCGCGACATCGACGTCAAGGTGGCGGCGCAGCTGGCTGAATTGTCGGTCGACGAATTCAAGGCGCTCAATCCGCAGTTCAACCGCCCGGTCATCCCGGCCGGCTCGGGTACGCAGATCCTGCTACCGCAGAGCAACGCAGAGAAGTTCAAGTCCAACCTCGGCCGCTGGGGCCGCGCCCTCTCCTCCTGGACGGCACACAAGGTCACCAGCGCGCGAGAGAGCATTGCTAGCATCGCGAAGCGGTTCGGCACCACGCCGGAAGTCATCCGCGAAGCCAACAACATCCCGCCGAAGATGGTGGTGAAGGCCGGTTCGACGGTCCTCGTGCCGCGCACCGACAGCGCGCCGGAAAAGGACATCGCGCCGGAACTGGTCGAAACCGCGAAGCTGGTCACGGCACCGGACGTGCCGGAGACCCGCAAGATCTACGTAAAGGTGGGCAAGAAGGACAGCCTGGCGGCCATCGCGCAACGCCACAAGGTGAGTGTCGCGCAGATCAAGTCATGGAACGACCTGAAACAGGACAAGGTTGCGGCCGGCACGCGCCTGGAGCTCAATGTGCCGAACAAGGCAGCGGCCGGCAAGACGGCCCCTGCGCGGCAGGTCGCGAAGAACACGTCTTCGAACCGCAAGGCGGCGCCTGCCCCGGTGCGCAAGACCAGGGCCACCGCTGACAACAGCAAGAACACGAAGAAGCGCTCCTGACGCGCCTCAGGCCGGCGCAACGCCGGCCTGGCTCATCCTCGCGCCTGTCTTGCTCAAGGTGGAATACGTTGCCGCCGCCAACAGGCGCTGGGTGTAGACCTGCGACGGATTCGACAGCACATCCTCCGTCTTCCCCGACTCCACCACTTTCCCGTCCTTCATCACCATCACGCGGTGCGCCATGGCGCGGATCACCGCGAGGTCGTGGCTGATGAAGAGGTAGGCCATGCCGTACTTGCGCTGCAGCTCGGCAAGCAGCAGCAAGACCTGCTGCTGGACCGAGACGTCGAGCGAAGACGTGGGCTCGTCGAGCAGGATCAGGTCGGGCTTGAGCACCAGGGCGCGCGCAATCGCGATGCGTTGGCGCTGGCCGCCGGAGAATTCATGCGGATAGCGCGACATCATTTCCGGCGCCAGCCCCACCTCGGACAAGGCATTGGCCACTTCCCTGCGCAAGCCCACGCGCCCGAGCTGCGGCTGGTGCAGCTCCAGGCCCTCGCCGACGATCTGCTCGATCGTGCGGCGCGGCGACAGCGAGGCGAAGGGGTCCTGGAAAACCACCTGCATGCGGGCGCGCAAGGGGCGCAAGGCGGCGCTCGGCATCTCGCTGATCGGCTTGCCGACGAAGGCGATCCTGCCATGCACCTCGGCCGAGGACAGGCGCAGCAGCGCCATGCCCAGCGTCGACTTGCCCGAACCCGATTCGCCGACGATGCCCAGCGTTTCATGAGGTTTCAGCTGCACGTCCACGTTGTCGACGGCAACGAAGTGCGTCTTCTTGAACCAGCCCTGCTTGAGGGTGAAGGTGCAGCGCATTTTTTCCGCCGTGAGCAAGGGCGCGGCGTTTTCCTCGACGGTGCTCACCACACGCTGCGGGCGGCTTGCCAGCAGCTTGCGGGTATAGGGTTCGCGCGGCTGGACGAACAGGTCGTGGGTGGTGGCTGTTTCGACCAGCCTGCCCTTTTCCATCACGCCCACGCGGTCGGCGAAATGCCGCACCAGGTTGAGGTCGTGCGTGATCATCAGCACGGCCATGTTTTCCTCGCGCTGCAGCTGGTTCAGCAGTTCGAGGATCTGCACCTGGATGGTCACATCCAGCGCGGTGGTCGGTTCGTCGGCGATCAGGAGCTTGGGCCGGCAGGCCAGGGCCATTGCGATCATCGCCCGCTGGCGCTGGCCGCCGGAGAGCTGGTGCGGGAAAGCCAGCGCCCGGCGCGCCGGTTCGGGAATGCCGGTCTTGTCGAGCAGTTCGACCGCGCGCAGCGCCGCCGCCTTCGCGCTGATTCCTTCATGCAGCATCAACACCTCGGCGATCTGGTTGCCGATGGTGAACAGCGGGTTGAGCGCGGTCATCGGCTCCTGGAAGATCATCGCGACATCCTTGCCGCGCACGCCGCGCATCGCCGCTTCCGTTTTTTTCAGCAGGTCTTCGCCTTCGAACAGAATGCGCCCGCCGTATTGCGCGTCGTGGTTCAGCCGCAGGATGGACAGCGAGGTGACCGTCTTGCCGGAGCCCGACTCGCCGACCAGCGCGAACTTCTCGCCGGCCGCAATGGAAAAACTGACATCGCTGACCACCGTCGACGAGCCGAAGGCGACCTTCAGGTTCTGTACATCGAGCAGGCTCATGCCTTCCTCCGCACGTCGAGCGCGTTGCGCAAGGCATCGCCGATATTGGTCAGGAGCAGCAGCATCATGGTCAGCGCGACAAAGGTCGATGTCGCGATCCACCACGCATCGAGGTTGTTCTTGCCCTGCGCGAGGAGCTCGCCCAGGCTGGGCGTGGGCGGCGGCACGCCCAGGCCGAGGAAGTCCAGGCTGGTCAATGCGAGGATGGCCGCGCTCATGCGGAACGGCAGGAAGGTCACGACCGGCGTCAGGCTGTTGGGCAGCACGTGGCGCCAGATGATCTGGCGGTTGGACAAGCCGATGGCACGCGCGGCCTGCACATACTCCAGGTTGCGGTTGCGCAGGAAATCGGCGCGCACGTAGTCGGACAGGCCCATCCAGCCGAACAGCGACAGCAGGATGAGCAGCAGTCCGAATCCCGGCTCGAAAATGGAGGCGAAAATGATCAGCAGGTAGAGCTCGGGCATCGATCCCCAGATCTCCATGAAGCGCTGGAAGAACAGGTCCGTTCTGCCGGCGAAATAGCCCTGGATGGCGCCGGTGACGACGCCGAGGATGACGCCGGTGATCGTCAGCGCGAGCCCGAACAGGACCGAGACGCGGAAGCCGTACAGCAGGCGGGCGAACACGTCGCGGCCGCGGTCGTCGGTGCCCAGCCAGTTGTCGGCCGAAGGCGGCGCCGGGTTGGGCGACTTGGCGAAATAGTTCAGCGTGTCAT
Source organism: Noviherbaspirillum sp. (assembly GCF_035654295.1). Lineage (GTDB taxonomy): Bacteria > Pseudomonadota > Gammaproteobacteria > Burkholderiales > Burkholderiaceae_D > Noviherbaspirillum. The sequence goes on from NZ_DASRXF010000143.1 coordinate 17,489, forward strand.
AGCGGTAGCGGTTGATCGGATAGATTGCCCAGTTGCCATCGCGCTTGAACTGGTCCTGGATGAAGGGATCGAGGTAATCCGCAGGCGTGTCGAAGTCGCCGCCGAACACTTTCTCGGAATAGGTCTGGAAGATCGGGAACATGATCTGCCCGTTGTAGCGCACCGCGAGCGGCTTGTCGTTGGACACGACGTCCGCCGCCATGCTGATGGCGAACAGCACGCTGAACAGGATCAGGCTCCAGTAGCCGCGGCGGTTCTGCTTGAAGCGCAGCCAGATGCGCCGGCCCGGTGAAATGGATGTTGTGCTTGTATTCATCGGTTCAGGCTTTCAAACTGCACGCGCGGGTCGGCCCACACGTAGCACAGGTCGCCCAGCAGCTTGACCACCAGGCCGATCAGCGTAAACAGGTACAGCGTTCCCATGACGACCGGATAGTCGCGGCGGACCACCGACTCGTAGGACAGCAGGCCGAGGCCGTCGAGGGAGAACAGTGTCTCGATCAGCAGGCTGCCGGCAAAGAAGGCGCCGATGAAGGCCGCCGGGAAACCGGTGACCAGGGGAATGAGCGCATTGCGGAAGACATGCTTGTAGAGCACCGTCTTTTCGCCCAGGCCCTTGGCTCTGGCGGTCAGCACGTATTGCTTGCGTATCTCTTCCAGGAAGGTGTTTTTGGTGAGCATGGTCATCACCGCGAACGAACCGGCGACCGATGCCGTGACCGGCAACGCGATGTGCCAGAGGTAATCGACGACCTTGCCGAACAGGGTCAGCTGATCCCAGTTGTCCGATGTCAGGCCGCGCAGCGGGAACCACTGCAGGAAACTGCCGCCGCCGAACATCACCAGCAGGAAAACGCCGAGCACGAAGCCGGGAATCGAATACCCGACCAGGACGACAATCGTGGTCGCCACGTCGAAGCGGCTGCCTTCGCGCACCGCCTTGGCGATGCCTAGCGGCAGGGAGATGAGGTAGGTCAGGAAGAAGGTCCACAGGCCGAGGCTGATCGAGACCGGCAGCTTGGATTTGACCAGTCCCCACACATCCTTGTGGTGGTAAAAGCTCTGGCCGAGGTCGAAGGTCGCGAAGCCCTTGAGCATTTGCCAGAAGCGCTCCACCGGCGGCTTGTCGAAGCCGTACAGGGCCTGGATTTCCTTCACGCGCTCGGCATCGATGCCCTGCCGTCCGCGGTATTCGGACGGGCCGCGCGTGGACACCTCGCCGGCCGCGCCCTGCCCCCGCAGCTCGGACAGCATCTGCTCCACCGGCCCGCCGGGCACGAACTGGATCACGGCAAACGTGATGGCGATGACGCCGAGCAGCGTCGGCAGCATCAGCAGCAGGCGTTTGGCGATATAAGCCCACAGGTTCATGGTTCACCCCTCATGTTCTATGCCTAGCGCGGCTTGGTTTCCCACCATGTCGAGATCACGTAGCCGTCCGCCTGGTAATACTTGGGGACGACGTCCGGGATGCCGAAACGGTTGCGGTAGGCCACGCGGTGCGTCCCCGAATACCAGTGCGGGACGGCGATGTACTTGTGCAGCAGCACGCGGTCGAGCGCGCGCGAGGCGGCCACCAGATCCTTCCAGCTGGTGGCGGCAACCACTGCGGCGACCAGCTTGTCGACCGCCGGGTCCTTGAGGCCCCACATGTTGCTCGATCCATTTTCGTCGGCGGCCGCGGAGCTGTACATGTCGAACAGTTCGTTGCCGGGGCTGGTGAAGGCGCCGAGGTTGGAGGTGGTCATCTCGAAGTCGAATTCCTGCATCCGGCGCTGGATCAGGGCAAAGTCGGCGGTGCGCTGGTTCACCTGGATGCCGAGCTTCTGCAGGTTGCGCACGTAGACGCTGATGATGCGCGACATCGAGCCCTGGTCGTCGATGATCTCGATCGTCAACGGCTCGCCCTTGGCATTGCGCAGCACGCCGTCGCGGTACTCCCACCCCGCCTCCTGGAGCAGTTCCTTTGCCTTGACCAGGTTCGCCCGCAGCGAGGACGGCGCTTCCGTCGTCGGCGGCACGGGCGCGGGGCCGAACACGGCCGGGTTGAGCTTGTCGCGCAGGGGTTCCAGCAGCTTCAGCTCGTCGGCCGACGGCAGGCCGGTCGCGGCGAGGTCGCTGTTGTTGAAGAAGGAATAGATGCGCTTGTACTGGCCGTAGAACAACTGGCGGTTCATCCATTCGAAATCGAGGGCCAGGGTGAGCGCCTTGCGCACCCGCAGGTCCTGGAACTGCGGACGGCGCAGGTTCATCATGAAGCCCTGCATGCCGGCGCCGTTGGAGTGTTTCAGTTCGCGCTTGATGATTTCGCCGCTCTCGAACTTCGGCCCGATGTAGGCGCGCGCCCAGTGCTTGGCCACGTTCTCGACCACGACATCGAACTCGCCGGCCTTGAACGCTTCCAGGCGCGCGGTGTCGTCCTTGTAGAACTGGTAGATGATGCGCTCGAAATTGAACATGCCGCGCCGCGACGGAATGTCGTTGCCCCAGTAATTGGGGTTGCGGCGGTAGCTGATCGAACGGCCGAGGCTGTACTGGTCGATCAGGTAGGGGCCGGTCGAGATCGGCGCTTCGAGCTGGATGCGGTCGAAGGCGGTGTTCGCCCCCCATTTGCGGGAAAAGACCGGCACCGTGCCGACGATCAGCGGGAGCTCGTGGTTGAGCGTCTTGAAGTCGAAGCGCACCGTGCGCTCGTCGACGACGACGCATTGCTTGACCTCGGCATACTGGATCTTGAATTGCGGCGCACCTTTCGCCACCAGGCTGTCAAAGGAATGCTTGACGTCGGCGGCGGTGACCGCGTCGCCGTTGTTGAACCTCGCCTTCGGATGGAGGCGGAAGGTCATGGACATCCGGTCGGGCGCCAGCTCCATGTGTTCGGCGAGCAAGCCGTACATGGTGGCAATCTCATCGGCGGAGATGCTGGCAAGCGTTTCGAACATGAGGTTCGACACCCCGGCGGCCGAAACGCCCTTGAGCGAAAACGGATTGAACTTGTCAAAGCTGGTACGCCGGTCGGGGTTGGCCAGGTACAGGCTTCCGCCGCGCGGCGCATCCGGGTTGACGTAGTCGAAATGCTTGAAGCCTTCCGGATACTTGGGCGTGCCGTACAGCGAAAACGCATGGGCGGCCAGGGCGTTGCCGGAGAACTGAAGCAGGCCGACGAGCAGCAAGGGGATGAGAGTCTTACGCATTCGCCTTATATATAGAAGCAATCCAGCCTGGGGATCGGCTATTGTACAGAAAGGGAAAGGCCGGACGGCCGCCTCTTCCTTGCCTTCTGGTAATCGTGAATGAGCGTTTTAACATGCCATTCCGGCAACACCGTTGATTTTGCCCAATTGCGCAAAAGGTTGCCGTTCGTGCCAAGCCACCCTACAATCGTGCCCTGTTTGAAAAAAAGCCCCGAGAACCGCGAAAACAGGCGCTTTTCCGGTGATTCCCGGCTGCGGCAAGGCCTAGTCCCATGTCGCGATACACGCGATACAATGCGCACCAAATTTTCTGGAGTCGTTCATGGCATTCCTGCAAGGCAAAAAAATTCTGATCACCGGTCTCCTGTCCAACCGATCCATCGCCTACGGCATTGCCCAGGCGTGCAAGCGTGAAGGCGCGGAACTGGCGTTCACCTATGTGGGCGAGCGCTTCAAGGAGCGCATCACCGAATTCGCCAAGGAGTTCGACAGCGAACTGGTGTTCGACTGCGACGTCTCCAGCGATGACCAAATCAACGCGACGTTCGCGGATCTCGGCAAGTCCTGGGATCACCTCGACGGCCTCGTGCACTCGATCGGCTTCGCCCCGCGCGAAGCGATTACCGGAGATTTCCTAGATGGTTTGTCGCGGGAATCGTTCCGTATCGCACATGATATCTCCGCCTACAGCTTCCCGGCGATGGCCAAGGCTGCGCTGCCGCTGCTGCGCCCGAATTCCTCGCTGCTGACCCTGACCTACATGGGCTCGATCCGCGCCACCCCTAACTACAACACGATGGGCCTGGCGAAGGCATCGCTGGAAGCCAGCGTGCGTTACCTGGCGGAATCGCTCGGCCCGAAGGGTATCCGTGTGAACGGCATTTCCGCGGGCCCGATCAAGACCCTGGCCGCAAGCGGCATCAAGGACTTCAGCAAGCTGCTCGGCATCGTCGCCGCACATGCGCCGCTGCGCCGTAACATCACGATCGAGGATGTGGGCAACACCGCAGCCTTCCTGCTGTCGGACCTCGCCGGCGGCATCACCAGCGAAATCACCTACGTCGACGGCGGCTTCTCGCACGTCATGTACGCGCCGGAAGAGTAATGCCTGCGGGGCGGACCGCGGTCCGCCCCTTTCCGGAAAATAAGCCGACGCCGGAGTCAAAAGTCTGTATAATGCGCCGCTGTGCATTGCAACATGCAGTGTACTTCGCAGCATCGCTTACCCAGTAGTTGTCGATAAAGCCCTCCCGCCTTTTGGTGTCGCCTTCATAAAGACACCGTCCCGGCGCAAAGCTTTGTGCCGAAATTTCTCAGAAAAATTCTCAGTTGTTTCGTTGGTTGGCGTTGCCTTTTCGTACCTTATCGTACTGTTTGATACCGTTCGCGCACGCGTGATGAACGTAGTCGCGGCGTTGCTACTCAAGAAAGAAACACAATGACATTTGAAACACTTGGCCTGAATCCGAATATCGTGAAAGCACTGACGGAAGCCGGCTACAGCAAACCGACTCCCGTCCAGGAGCAGGCGGTTCCCGCGGCGCTGCAAGCCCGCGACCTGATGGTTTCCTCGCAAACCGGTTCCGGCAAGACCGCAGCCTTCATGCTGCCGGCGCTGAACCGTCTCGCATCCGAAGAACAATCCGTCCAGCCCGGCCAGAAGACGCCGAACCAGGAACGCCAGTCGGCTCGTGCTCGCGGCGACCGTCCCCGCTACCAGCCGGCACAGCCGAAGATGCTGGTGCTGACCCCGACGCGCGAACTCGCGCTGCAGGTGACCAACGCAACAACCAAGTACGGCACCTACCTGCGCCGCGTGCGCACGGTGTCGATCCTCGGCGGCATGCCGTATCCGAAGCAGATGCAATTGCTGGCGAAGAATCCGGAAATCCTGGTCGCGACGCCGGGCCGCCTGATCGACCACATGGAGTCGGGCAAGATCGACTTCTCCCAGCTGCAGATGCTGGTGCTGGACGAGGCCGACCGCATGCTCGACATGGGCTTCATCGAAGATATCGAGAAGATCGTGGAAGCAACGCCGGAAACGCGCCAGACCATGCTGTTCTCGGCAACGCTCGACGGCGTGGTGGGCAGCATGGCCAAGCGCATCACGCGCGATCCGCTGGTGATCCAGATTGCCAGTGCCGGCAACCGTCACGAGAACATCCAGCAGCGCGTGCACTTCGTCGACGATCTGTCGCACAAGAACCGCCTGCTCGACCACCTGCTGCGCGATGCGTCGCTCGCACAGGCCGTAGTGTTCACCGCCACCAAGCGTGACGCCGACACCATTGCCGACCGCCTGAACATCGCCGGTTTCGCCGCCGCCGCCCTGCATGGCGACATGCACCAGGGCGCCCGCAACCGCACACTGGACGCGCTGCGCCGCGGCCATGTCCGCGTGCTGGTGGCGACCGACGTTGCCGCGCGCGGCATCGACGTGCCGGGCATCACGCACGTGGTGAACTACGACCTGCCGAAGTTCCCGGAAGACTACGTGCACCGCATCGGCCGCACCGGCCGTGCCGGCCGCAACGGTCTCGCGATCTCGCTGGTCAACCACAGCGAGAACATGAACATCAAGCGCATCGAACGCTTCACCAAGCAGACGATCCCGGTCGATGTGATCGAAGGCTTTGAACCGAAGCGTGCCGCATCGGCGCCGCGCAGCAACCGCAAGCCGAGCGGCTGGAAGCCGGGCGACAACCGCGGCGGCAAGCCGGCCCAGCGCACCTTCAGCAAGCCGGGCGCACCGCGCAAGGACGGCGGCGGCTACAACAAGGGTTCGCACTTCGGCGACAATGGCGGCGGACGCCGTTCCTACGGCGATCGCTGATCGCTCCCGCCCGTGAAGAAACGGCCGCCTCGCGCGGCCGTTTTTTTTTTTACAGCGCGCAGGTACGGAACCCGATGAACATGTCCTCGCGCCCGGGCAGGCAGAAATTGCGGAACTTCGGTGAACGCAGGCGCAGGCGTGTCGCGAAGGAGGCGCCGCGCACCGACTGGTGGCTGGTGAAGGCGGATTGCGAATACTCGCGCAAGGCATCCGGAGCAAAGCCCGGGTAGGGTTCGAACGGCGTGCAAGTCCACTCCCACAGGTCGCCCCAGCGCAAGGCGGGATGCCCGGACTGCACGGCATACTCCCATTCCGTTTCGGTCGGCAGACGCCGCCCCGCCCACATGCAATAGGCCTGCGCTTCGTACAGGCTGAGGTGGCGCACCGGCTCGTCCGGCGCCAATGTGACTTGCGTGCCGAAGCGCATGCCGCGCCAGCGGCGGCTGTCTCGTATCCAGTCGCGCGGCGCGGAACGGTCCATCGCCATCAGCCAGGCGCGGCCGGCGTCGCTCCAGAATTGCGGATTCTGGTAGCCACCGTCGTCCACGAACTCGCCGAACTGCGCATTCGACACCAGCGTCGAATCCATCTCGAACGTGGGTACGTGGACGGGATGTGCCCATTTCTCGTTGTCGAACACGAAGCCGCTGCCGGGCTTGCTGCCGAGTTCGATCGTCCCGCCCGGAAAACGGATCTCGCCCTGGGCCCACGACGGCATCGGGCGCTGCGCAAGCTGCTGCGGGGCGGCGATGTTCAGGGTCTGCAGGCCCTGCGCCATCGCTTCGGCCCGCATGTCCTCGTAGGCAAGGGTGAGCCGGTACGGATAGAGGGCGGCGTCATCGTTCCTGGCCCGGCCGAGCTTGTCGAGCACGCGGTCCAGCACTTCATGGCAATAGGTTTTCAGCGCGCCCTTGCTCGGCAGGGCGAGCACGCGGCGCGCGTCGTGCGGTACGGCGCGGGGATCGAACCAGTCGTCGCCCCTGGTCAGCAGCGATGCGCGCTGCGGATTCGACGGCGGGCTCGATATTGCCTCGCGCAGGATGAACCATTCGGCGAACCAGGCGATATGCCCGAGCTCCCAAAGAGGCGGATTGACATGCGGCAGCTCGGGCATCCTGCCCGCCGCTTCCAGCCCCTCGGCCACGTAGCATTCGACAAGGTCCAGCGTGTATTCGCGCGCATCCTGCAAGGCACCGGCAATTTCATTGGGCGTGGCGGTGCGAAAGGAAAAATTCATTGTTGTCGTCGTCGGGTTTCCTGCTTATCCATTATCGATGGCGGCGATGCAAAAGCCAATGGCGAAAGGATACTGCCCGGATACGGATGGTTACAGGGACTTTGCAAGCCGTATGCCGGCGAACTGCCAGCGTGCCGACGACGGGAAGAAATTGCGGTACGTCACCCTGGAATGGCCGGGCGGCGTAGCGCATGAGGAGCCGCGCAATACGTACTGGTTGGACATGAACTTGCCGTTGTATTCGCCGATCGCGCCTGCCGCCGGGTTATAGCCGGGGTAAGGCGCGTAACTGCTGAGCGTCCACTGCCAGCAGGCGCCGAACAATTCGGAAAGGCCGTTCGACTGCTCGCGCTGCGAGGGCTGGGGATGGAGCCCATGCATGCCGAAGGAAGCGGCGCTGCTCGCCGCATGCTCCCACTCCGCCTCCGACGGCAGGCGCGCGCCGGCCCAGCGCGCATAGGCGTCGGCCTCGAAAAAGGACAGGTGGGTGGCCGGCCGGTGCGGATCGAGCGCGCACAGCCCGTATAGCGTGAATTCCTTCCATCCCGCGCCATCCTTGTGCCAATAGAGCGGATGGCTGAGGCGGTTCGCCTGCACCCAGTCCCAGCCCTCGGACAGCCAGAGCGACGAATCGGCATATCCGCCCTCTTCCACGAACTGGTGGTACTCGCGGTTGTTCACGAGGCGCGTCGCGATTGCGTACGGCTCGACGAACTGCCGATGGCGCGGGGTTTCGTTATCGAAGCAGAATCCGTCGTCCGCATGCCCGATCCCGACCAGCGCCGCTTCCTGCTCCACCCATTTCAGCGGCGCCGCGGGCGGCGATGGCCGGTATCCGGCAGCCGAATAAGCCGGCCACAAAGGATTGAGCGAGAGCATGTGCTTGACGTCGGTCAGCATCAACTCCTGGTGCTGTTGCTCGTGCTGCACACCGGTTTCCACCAGGCCGAGCAGTTCCGCCGTCAGGGTCTGTTCCGAGAGCAAGGTGGAGATGCGCTCGTCAACCGCGTGGCGGTAAGCGACAACCTCGCGCAAGGCGGGACGGGTGAGCATGCCGCGCTGCGGGCGCGGATGCTTGTCGCCCACGCCGTTGTAATAGGAATTGAACAGGACGCGGAACGCCGGATGGAAGGGTTTGAAACCGGGCTCGAAGCGTTCGAGGACAAAGGTTTCGAAGAACCATGTGGTATGCGCCATGTGCCATTTGACCGGGCTCGCATCCGGCATCGATTGCACGCAGCAGTCTTCGTCGGACAGCGGGTCGGCCAGCGCCATGGTGCGCTTGCGGACTTCGAGAAAGCGCGCCGCGATCGTATCGACATTCATGTTCCGTCTCCATCACATGGCGCGCGCATGGCACACCATGAACCACTCGCGCTCATCGGTCCAGGTGCGCACGCTGCCGAAGCCGGCGCGTTCGAGCAGTTGCAGGAAATCGTGGCGCGCGTACTTGTAACTGTTTTCGGTATGGATGCGCTCCCCCTGCCGGAAATGCCGCTCTCCGCCGTTCCAGCGCACGACCACTTCGCCACGCGCCTCGAGATGCATCTCGACACGCCCCAGGCCTTCGTTGAAGCTGCCGGCATGCCGCCACTGGCGCACGTCGAAATCGGCGCCAAGCAGCGCATTCACGTGACGCAGCATGTTGAGGTTGAATGCCGCGGTGACCCCGATCGCGTCATCGTAGGCGTTATCGAGTATGGACTTGTCCTTGATCAGGTCAACGCCGATCAGCAGGCTGCCGTCGCGTCCGCAGGCATCGCGTATGCGCCCGAGCAAGGCGGCCGCTTCCACGGGCGTGAAGTTGCCGATGGAGGACCCGGGGTAAAAAAACAGGCGCCTCTCGCGCCGTACCTGCTCCGGCAATTCGAGGGTATGCGAGAAGTCCATGCCGATGGCATGCATGCGGATCACG
>NZ_DASRXF010000144.1:0-2229 GCF_035654295.1 Noviherbaspirillum sp.
TGAAGAGCAACTGCAGTTTTCGCTGACCGAGCAAAAGCGTACCGGCCGCAAACTCGGGCGTGTCTTCATTGAGAACGGGTTTGTCACCGAAGAGCAGATTTCGGGGGCGCTGGCCAAGCAGCTCAATATTCCTTACATCAACCTCCGGTTTTATAACCTTAATCCGGAAGTTGTACGTCGCCTTCCGGAAACCCAGGCCCGCCGTTTCCGCGCGCTTGCGCTGGAAGACCGTAATGGCGCGCTGCTGATCGGCATGGCCGATCCGACCGACCTGTTTGCATACGACGAGATTTCCCGTACCGTCAAACGCAGCATCGAGCTGGCGGTGGTCAATGAAGGCGAACTGCTGCAGACCATCGACCGCGTCTACCGCCGCACCGAGCAAATCACCGATCTCGCGCGCGAACTGGAACAGGAGCTCGGCGACAGCCAGGTCGACTTCGGCGCGCTCGGCGCTACCAGCGGACTCGAGGAAGCGCCGGTCGTCAAGCTGCTGCAATCGGTGTTCGACGACGCGACCCAGGTTCGTGCATCCGACATCCATATCGAACCGCAGGCCGAACGGCTGCAGATCCGCTTCCGTATCGATGGCGTCCTGCATTTGCAGACCGAAGCCGATATCAAGATTGCGCCGTCGCTGGCATTGCGCCTGAAGCTGATGTCGGATCTCGACATTTCGGAAAAACGCCTGCCGCAGGATGGACGCTTCGCCGTCAAGGTGAGAAACCAGCAGATCGACGTCCGTATTTCGTGCATGCCTACGCAGTACGGCGAATCGATCGTCATGCGCCTGCTGAATCAGAGCGGCGGCATTCTGAAGCTCGATTCGATCGGCATGCCGGCGGCAATGGTGAAAAAATTCCGCGCAATTCTCGAACGGCCGAACGGACTGGTGCTGGTCACCGGTCCGACCGGCAGCGGCAAGACAACCACGCTTTATGGCGCGCTGGCAGAACTTAACTCGATCGAGCGCAAGCTGATCACCGTCGAAGACCCGGTCGAATACCGGCTCCCCGGCATCAACCAGGTGCAGGTCAATGAAAAGATCGAACTGACGTTTGCGCGCGTGCTGCGCTCCGCATTGCGCCAGGACCCGGACGTGGTGCTGGTCGGTGAGATGCGCGACCAGGAAACCGCCCAGATCGGCATGCGCGCCGCGCTTACCGGCCACCTCGTGCTATCGACCCTGCACACCAATGACGCGGTCAGCACGCCGGTCCGCTTGCTCGACATGGGCGTGCCGCGCTACATGGTCGCGACCTCGCTGCAGGCTGTGCTCGCGCAGCGTCTGGTGCGCGTGATTTGCGAAACCTGCGCCGAACCGTACACCCTCAAACCCAACGAGCAGGAATGGCTCAAGTTCGAGCTGCGCGATACCGTCAACGAACGCAAGTACAAGCACGGGCGCGGGTGCACGCACTGCAATGGCACCGGCTATCGCGGCCGGACCGGTGTCTACGAAATGCTTGAAATGACGGATGCTGTCGCAGATGCCGCCAACCATCACGATCCGGCCCATTTCATGAAAGTGGCGACTGCCCAGATGGCCGGACAGACGCTGCGCCGGCATGCGGTGGCGCTGGTCATCGCCGGAAAAACGACCGTGTCGGAAGCGATGCGGGTCAGCAACCAGTTCGATGAGTGACGAGGGGACTGATGCGTAGCCAAATGACATTGTTCCGCCGCGCTCCGGGGGCGGCATCGCGCCCCGGCACTCGCAACCCGATGCGGCACCTTTGCTGCGGGCACTGACATGCCGTACTTCGCGTACAAGGGACGTAATGCGCGCGGCGAACTGCTGCAGGGGGTGCTCGAAAGCGCCGACAGCGGGGCAGTGGCGGACCAGCTCTTCAGCACAGGCGTGACGCCGATCGAGATCGTCGTCACCAGGAAGCCGGTTGCGAAAGGCGAAGGAGGCTGGTGGGCACGCCTGACGGAACCGAAAATCCGCTCGCTCGACGTACAACTGTTCAGCCGCCAGTTGTACACCCTGCTCAAGGCCGGCGTCCCGATCATGCGCGGGCTGGCCGGCCTGCAGGAATCGGCAGTCAACCGCTCGTTCGGACGTGTGCTGAAAGACGTGCGCGAATCGCTCGACTCGGGGCGCGAACTGTCGGCAGCGCTGCGCCGGCACCCGGACGTGTTTTCGCCGTTCTACCTCAGCATGGTGCGTGTCGGCGAGATGACCGGCCGCATGGATGAAGTGTTCTTGCGGCTGTTTGACTATCT
>NZ_DASRXF010000145.1:0-28565 GCF_035654295.1 Noviherbaspirillum sp.
CCGGGCCGGGTTTCTTCATGCGCAGCCATGAGAACACGCCGTACGCCTGGGTTGATGCGTTCAACAGCAAGAAGGACCGCGACGTCATGCAGATCATCGACAAGCAGACACTCAAGGTCGTCGCGCAACTGCGGCCGAGTCCGGGGAAAGTGGCGGCGCATACCGAGTTCACGCGGGATGGGCGGTTTGCGCTGGTGAGTATCTGGGAGAACGACGGCGAGCTTGTTGTGTACGATGCGAAGAGCTTGAAGGAGGTGAAGAGGTTGCCGATGAAGAAGCCTTCGGGGAAGTACAACGTGCATAACAAGGTTACGCGGTCGGCGGGGACGAGTCATTAAACGGTTTTTTGTTTAGGGCGTTTCTTCGGTGCCCCGGAGCTGTAGGCTCTTCGTGGATGCTTGCCGGGACTGGCCCCGGCGGGCCACCTACTTTTTTGCTTCGCCAAAAAAGTAGGCAAAAAAGGCGACCCCGGGATCGCTGCCCCTGCGGGGTTCCCGAACAAGCCGGGACCTAAGCGGGAAGCGCGGAAACTCGCCTTCGGCTCAGACACCCGCGCTTCTTTATCCGCTTAGGTCTCGGCTTGTTCGGCATCGCTCCAAGGGGAGTTAACTGCAACCCCATCCCCACCCTGACCCTCCCCTTGAAGGGGAGGGAATTGTTCAAGGTCTCATTACTGGCCAAGAAATGCTGCGACCGCATTAACGCTGCGCTCGTCACAATCAACGGCGGCCGCTCATCGGGTATTCCATCCCCTTCAAGGGGAGGGTCAGGGTGGGGATGGGTTGCGCCGTTATCCCCTTGGAGCGCTGCCGAAAGTGTCCGTGCCTAAGCGGATAAAGAAGCGCAGATGTCTGAGCCCGCAGGGCGAGTTGCTGCGCTTCCCGCTTAGGCACGGACACTTTCGGGAACCCCGTCAGGGGCAGCGATCCCGGGGTCGCACCTCGGCGGCCCCCTTTCTTTGCTTACTTTCTTTGGCGAAGCAAAGAAAGTGAGTGGCCCGCCGGGGCCAGTCCCGGCAAGCCCCAACGGAGTGACTACAGAAACGCTTCACCGAAGAAAACAACAACAACTACAACAACAAAAAAATATGCTGTAATCGCCCAAGCACCACCCCCACTGGCAACCAGGAGAAAAAACATGAAAAAACTTGCAGCCGCTCTCATCCTCACCCTCCCCCTGATCCACCTCCCCACCCAAGCCGCCACAGAGCAGCAAAACAAGATGGCCACCTGCAACAAGGAAGCCGCCGACAAGAAAGGCGACGAGCGCAAGGCGTTCATGAAGGAGTGCCTGAGCAGCAAGCCGAAGGTGAGTGAGGCGCAGAAGGCACAGCAGGAGAAGATGAAGACCTGTAACGCCGAGGCCAAGGACAAGAAGGGCGACGAGCGCAAGAAGTTCATGAGCGAGTGCCTGAAGAAGGGCTGAACCTCCGCACATCGGTCTTCATTTCCGCATCCGTGTAGAAATTGCACGGATGCGCTTGCGTCAAGGCGCGCGTACCAGCCGGAGCGCGCGGGCATGCTTCTCGCATCGGTGCTGGCATCCCCCCACGGGATACTGGCTTTTCAGAAATCCATTTCTATAATGAAGCGATGGGAATTTTTGACGCAGCTCTGCCAACCTCCGTCGCCGCGATGACCGCGGCAGCCGCGTTCGCTGCGGTGTACCGCAGCGCGCGCTGGGCCGACTGGCGCCGGCTGTCTGCGCCCGGAGCGTTTTCCGCGTGGTGCTGCGCGATCATCCTCCTGCCGCTGGTCTGGCGTTTCAGCGTGCCGCTTCCCGGCGGGCCGGCGCTGCACATGGTCGGATTGCCGATCTTCGTCCTGATGTTCGGGCGCCGGCTGGCGATGACCGGCGCCGCGCTGTCGGTGTTTGCCTATACCCTTGCGTTCGACGGCCTGTGGCTGAACTTCGGCCTGAACCTGCTCCTGCTCGCCGTCCTGCCCGCCTATTGCGGCGATGCGCTGATGCGCGCGACCGAACGCTTCCTGCCAAGGCACATGTTCGTCTACCTGCTCGGCAACGGCTTCTTCGGGGCGATGGCGATGCTGGCCATCCTCAATACGCTGTCGCTCGGTGTGTACTACACGATGACGTTTTCCAGGCCGCTCGGCCCCGATATCGTCGCGTATGCGCTCCTGCTGTCCTGGGGCGAGTCCTTCCTCACCGGCTTGCTGCTCACCATGTTCACGGTCTACCGGCCGGAATGGGTGCTGACCTTCGACGACAAGGTCTACCTGAGCGGCAAGTAGTCAGTCCCCCTTGATCCACGCGGCGGCCGCGCGCATGACGGCTTCCGGCTGATCGCGGTGCGGCGAATGGCCGCAGTCGGCGAGCGGCAAGGCCTTGGCCTGTTGCGCGAGCCGTTCGATGCCGTAGATCTGTTCCAGCGTGCCGTATTCGTCGCCTTCGCCCTGGATCGCCAGCACCGGGCAGGCGATCTTCGGCAGTTCCGCTTCGATGTTCCACTCGCGGAACGCCGGGTCGAGCCAGGCATCGTTCCATCCCCGAAACACAGACTCAGGATCGCGGTGGTGGCGGGCGAGCCGCGCTTTCAGGTCGGTCTGCAGGAAGGCTTCGCGCGCCTGGCGGATGCCGGCGACGGTGATGTCTTCGACGAAGATGTGCGGCGCCATCACCACCAGCCCGCTCACCTGTTGCGGAAAGCGCGCCGCGTACAGCAGCGCGATCGAGCCGCCGTCGCTGTGGCCGAACAGCCAGGGCTTTTCCACGCCGAGCGCGGACAGCAGCGCCGGCAAGGCGTCGTGCGCCTGTGCATGCAGGTAGTCCGGCCGCAGCGGCGCGTCGAGCGGGCGCGGCGTGGACTGGCCGTAGCCGTAGCGGGAAAACACCAGGCCGCGCAAGCCGTGCGTTTCGCAGAAGCGCTGCGGGAAGTCGCGCCACATCGAGATCGAACCGAGGCCTTCGTGCAGGAACACGACGGTGGGGAACGGAGATTGGCCGGGGCCGATCCATTGGACGTCGAGCGAGGCGCTGCCGTCTTTCCAGGGGATGTGTACGAAGGGCATGGGTGACGTTGAACCGTTGAATGTTGCCTGCATTATTGCAGTTCCCGGCACGCCTTTGCCAACGCCGCTACACTCTCAGGCATGAATGTGCCCGACGCCCGCCCTGACAACCGCCACGACGCACTGCTTGCATGGCTCTTCGTGCTCGTCTGGGGCTCCGGCTATCTCGCCAGCAAGGTGGGGATGCAGTACGCGCCGCCATTCACCTTTCTCTCGCTGCGCTACATCTTCGGCGTGCTGTGCCTGGTGCCGTGGCTGCTCATCGCGCGCCCGCCGTGGCCGGCGAGCGGGCGGGAATTCTTCCACATCTGCGTGGCCGGACTGCTCATGCACGCGCTGACGCTGGGCGGCAGCCACTATGCACAATACCTCGGCATGTCGGCCGGGATCACCGCGCTGCTGCTGGCGACGCAACCCTTGCTGACTGCCGTCTTTGCGCACCACATGACCGGCGAGCGCCTCATGTCTTCGCAATGGGCCGGCGTCGTCCTCGGGCTGGCGGGGGTGGCGCTGGTGGTATGGCACAAGGTGGACGTGAAGGCCGTCACCGCGGCGAGCCTGGCCGCGGCTGCCATCTCGCTGGCGGCGATGACCACGGGCACGCTGTACCAGCGCGCCTTCTGCAGGACGGCCGACCTGCGCAGCTCATCCTTCATCCAGTTCGTGCTGTCGCTGTGCGTGCTGGCGCCGGCGGCGTGGGCGGTGGAGGGGTTCAGCGTGCGCTGGAGCTGGCAGATGGCGGCGGCCATCGTGTTCCTGGTGATTTTCGCATCCATCCTCGCGGTGAATGCGCTGCACCTGCTGATGCGGCGTGGTCACGCGGCGAAGGTCACCAGCCTGATGTTCCTGACGCCGGTGGTGGCGGTGTTCCTGGAATGGGTGATGTTCGCCGTAGTGCCGACCGGCCTGAGCATCGCGGGGATCGTGGTGACCTGTCTCGGCGTGGCGCTCGTGTCACGGCGCTAGCCTTCCCTGGTGCGCTTGCGCCGGCGCCTCATGAGCGCCAGCAGCACGCCGCCGCAGGCGAGCAGGAGTATCGCCGACAGGTGTCCGAATGCGATCCGTTTCAGCCATGTTCCGCTCGCGGCCGGCACCGAAGCCGCTTCGCCGACGTGCAGGGTGCGCCCGGGAAGGGCGGACGTTTCGGCCTTGCCGGTGGCCACATTCCACCAGCGCAGCTGCAGCGGCGGCACCGTGAACAAGCCGCTGTCGGCCGGCATGATGACGAAGGTCTGCTCGCGCACGGCGACGTTGCGCTCGCCGGAGAAATAGTTCTGCAGGCGCGGCTGCCCCGGTAACACGCCCATGCCGTCGACCTTCACCTCCAGCTCCGGCAACTGCGCTGCTTCCACGCCGGTCGCCTCGATGCGCAGCGTGCGGCGATGCACGCCGTTTTCCACGGTGGTCCACTGCTCCGTCAGCTTCAGCGCACTGGCCGGCAGCCAGGGTGCGCCGTCGGCCTGGATGTCCACCGGCAGCACGGTGAGCGTGCGCGCGGGCGCGTCGATGCGGATGGCGCGCCAGCCGTCCGGCCGCGCTGCGTTGGACGGCACGCGGCCCATGGCATAGGCGCCGGCAAGCTCCAGCGTGCCGCTGGCGAAGGGGAAGACGGCATACCTGCGCTCATGCACGCGATAGCGCCGGCCATCGCGTTCGGCTTCAAAGGTCCGGTCCTCGCCGATGCGCCGCAGGTCGGCCAGGCGCAGCGCGGGAGCGGCCAGTTGCACGTCCCGCACGTCCACGGCATGCAGGAAGCGCAGGCGATAGACCGCCTGCGCGTGCACATGCACTTCCGGCCTGTCGAGCTCGGCTTCCACCAGCAGGTCGCCGGCAGCATATGCAGACATGGCGGGCACGGCGGCCAGCAGCACGAGGCGGAAAAGTGTTTTCGCCACCGGCGCAAGCAGGTGCAAGTGTGTGTGATCGGTGCGCATGGCGAGCAGTATGCCACCCGTTCGCCGCACCTTCCCGCCGCCGATTTGCTGCAGCGGCGCCGGCAGTTGTCATTTCAACCGCGCCGGATTGTCCGCCGCGGATTTCGCCATCTGCATCGCCTTGTCATAGCTTTCGCAGGGAAAGCCGGCCGCTTCGACTTCGCCGTTGGCGCGCACCTCATAAGTCATCCAGTGGTCGCCTTCCTGCTTGAGCACCACGTCGCCGGGCTGGCAGTGCACCGCGATCTCGTCATTGATGTACAAGGTCACGATGTTGATGTTGTTGTGCTGGATGAAGGTCGGCATGGCGGCTCCCGGAAGGCTGTCATGCCGTTTGGACAAGCGAATCGTTGCCGGGTTTTCATCTTCCGGCGCTGAAAATTGTTACTTCACAAAGGGCATGCACAAAACACGCTACACCAATGAAAACATGCCGCTTTTCCGGAGATCGTTTACTTGCGCGCGGGAAGGGATGGGCATATATTCTGTCCATGCGCTCTCGAAACAGAGTGCGGATACAAGAGCAGATTCAACAACTGGACCACTCTCCAGATAGGTTAGGGCTCCAGGAATCTACTCTTGTATCCCAGACGCCAAAGGCCCGCCTCCGAGCGGGCTTTTTCATTGCCTGTCAACTGCAAGGACGCAACGGAAAAACTTTGCGTTTTGACCAATTCCAAAGACTTCGGTGTAAGATCTGGACTCCAAAAAAAATCCAACCCAGGACGGGGCGGGAGACAAATAAAGCCCGCTTGGCCAAAAGCCGAGCGGGCTTTTCCATTTGCACGATAGCCTTTGCAGGCCGGGAGTTGACCCTGGAGACAGATATGCACCAGGGCAGTGCAATTTTCTCCAGATATAACAGGCGCGTATATCGGTTATCACGACAATAAAGCAGACACCGTCGCGGGCGGGGACTATAGTTCAACTGTCTCCTCCAACTCTCCTAGAATTGGATTTAACCCGCTACCGCAAGGCAGCGGGTTTTTTTTTGCCAGTACCAGGTGCAGGCTGAAATCCAACAGCAACCGCGCACGTTATCCCCCTTTTCACGTCAGTTAGCGACATATGAAATCGACCCGGAAATACTTGATCTGGGTCAAGGTGGGAGCGTTTTGCGCATCGCTAGAATCGTCGGGGGCGAGCAGCCTGCCGCCCCTTCACTCCAGGACCAAGAACACACCATGATCGCATTCCTGCTTTCGTCCCGCGTCGCCCTCCTGGTCCTGGTTCCCGAAGCACCTCCGCAAGCCGGCGCGTGCTAGCGCGCGTCCCTGCACCGAATTCATCACCGACAAACCAATACCGACAGAAGCCACAGGCCAATAGGGAGTTCATTCATGCATAAACTGGAAAGCGCCGCGATCGTCAGTGCTGCGGCACTCGCGGAGCCGCAAGACATCTCCACCGAAGTGTTGATCGAGAAGTACGCAAAAGGCGACGAGACCACGATCGACCAGGTCATCACCCGCGTATCGAAGGCGCTTGCCGAGATCGAACAGCCCAAGCAACGCAAGAAGTACGCCGAGGAATTCCTGTGGGCGATGCAGAACGGCTTCATCCCCGCCGGCCGCGTCTCCAGCGCCGCCGGCACCGGCTTGCAGACCACGCTGATCAACTGCTTCGTGCAGCCGGTGGGCGACTCCATCACCGAAGACGTCGGCGGCAAGCCCGGCATCTACACCGCGCTCGCGCAGGCCGCCGAAACCATGCGCCGCGGCGGCGGTGTCGGCTACAACTTCTCCGCCATCCGTCCCAAGGGCGCCATGGTCAAGGGCACCGGCAGCAGCGCCTCCGGCCCGATCTCCTACATGAAGGTGTTCGACCGCTCCTGTGAAACGGTCGAGTCCGCCGGCGCGCGCCGCGGCGCGCAGATGGCCGTGCTCAATGTCGAGCATCCGGACATCGTCGACTTCATCACCGTCAAGCAGGAAAAGGGGCAGCTCAACAACTTCAACGTCTCGGTGGGCGTCACCGATGCATTCATGCGCGCGGTGGAATCTGACGGCGAATTCGAGCTCGCGCACAAGGTCGAGCCCAATGCCGACATCAAGGCCAAGGGCGCCTACCTGCGCGAAGACGGCAAGTGGGTGTACAAGAAGGTGCAGGCCCGCCTGATCTGGGACCTGATCATGCAGAGCACCTACAACGCCGCCGAACCCGGTGTGCTCTATCTCGACCGCATCAACCAGGAAAACAACCTCGCCTACGCCGAATACATCGAGGCGACCAATCCCTGCGGCGAACAGCCGCTGCCCGACTATGGCTGCTGCTGCCTCGGCTCGCTCAATCTCACCGCCTACGTCGACAAGCCGTTCTCGCCGGAAGCCAAGTTCGACTTCGACCTGCTCGCCAAGGTAACCAAGCTCGCCGTGCGCATGCTCGACAACGTGCTGATCGCCACCAAGTGGCCGCTGCCCGAGCAGGCGCGCGAAGCGGAAGCCAAGCGCCGCCTCGGCCTCGGCTTCACCGGCCTGGGCGATGCGCTGATCATGCTCGGCGTGCGCTACGACACCGAAGAAGGCCGCATCCTCGCCGCCAACATCTCGCGCGTCATGCGCGACGCGGCTTACGAAAGCTCGGTCGACCTCGCGCAGGAGCGCGGTGCCTTCCCGCTGTTCGATGCGGAGAAATACCTCAAGGCCGGCTTTGCCTCGCGCCTGCCCGAAGGCCTCAAGGCACGCATCGCCCAGCACGGCATCCGCAACTCGCACCTGACCTCGATCGCGCCCACCGGCACCATCTCGCTCGCCTTCGCGGACAACGCCTCCAACGGCATCGAGCCGGCGTTCTCCTGGTTCTACAACCGCACCAAGCGCATGCCCGACGGCACCAAGAAAGACTACACCGTCGAAGACCACGCCTACCGCGTCTACCGCGCGCTCGGCAACGACACCAACAAGCTGCCCGAGGCCTTCGTCTCCGCGCTCGAAATCTCCGCCATCAACCACATGCTGATGGTGGCCGCCGTCGCGCCCTACGTGGACGCGGCCATCTCGAAGACCGTCAACGTGCCGGAAGACTATCCGTACGAGGAATTCAAGGACCTCTACATGGAAGCCTGGCGCAAGGGCCTGAAGGGCATCACCACCTACCGCCCCAACGGCGTGCTCGGCGCGGTGCTGTCGGTGCCTACGGCAGCGACCAATCCGCAGCCGATGCAGCTCTCCGAGCAGGACAAGCGCCTGGTCCTGAAGGACCTTGCGATGGCCCCGCCGCTGGCCTCGCTGCGCTGGCCCTCGCGCCCCGCGCTGCCGGCCGGCGCCAGCGCCTGGATCAGCGAGATCATCGACACCCCGCAGGGCGAGTTTGCCGTTGCGGTGAGCGACAAGGGCGGCGTGCCCTTCGAAGTCTGGGTGCTCGGCGGCCAGCCGCCGCGCGGCCTCGATGCCATCGCCAAGACCCTGTCCACCGACATGCGCGCCAACGACCGCGGCTGGATGCGCCGCCGCCTGGCGCTGCTCTCCAGCGCCTACGGCGACCCGTTCGACATGCCCATGCCGCCGAACGGCCAGGTCATCCAGGTGCCCAGCGCCACCGCCGCCTTCGCCCGGCTGGTCGAATACCGCTACAGCCAGCTCGGTGCGCTCGACAAGCAGGAAAACGACCCGACCCCGGTGCTCGACGCCCTGTTCGCGCCGCACGAACCGAAGACCGGCACCGACGGCACGCTGGCCTGGGTGGCCGATGTGCGCAACCCGGCCACCGAGGACGACTTCGTGCTCATGCTGAAAGAGCTGCAGATGCCCGACGGCACCCGCCGTCCGTACAGCATGTGGCTCACCGGCGGCCATCCGCACACCCTCGACGGCCTGTGCAAGCTGCTGTCGCACGACATGCGCGTGGTCGACCCCGCATGGATCGGCATGAAGCTGCGCAAGCTGCTCAACTACGCCGAGCCGCGCGGCGACTTCCTCGCCCGCGTGCCCGGCAGCGAGAAGCAGGCCAGCTACCCCTCCACCGTCGCCTACATCGCGCAGCTGGTGATCCACCGCTACGCCATGCTCGGCATCCTGACCGAAGAGGGCTTGCCGGTGAAGGCCATGGGCGTGGTGACGGACGAACCGGCACAGCCGCACGCGGCGAAACCGGCGCCCACCATCCACGGCAAGCTGTGCCGCGAATGCGGCAACACTACCGTCATCAAGAAGGATGGCTGCGAGTTCTGCACGGCGTGCGGAGCGATCGGGGCCTGCGGCTGATGGCGTAGGCGCACGCTGCCGCTGCGTCCCGCCGTCAACACGAAATGGCTCACAGTCCTCGCGGGCTGTGGGCCATTTTGTTATTGCAGGCCTGCGTCTTGCTCCGCTCAATCCCGATATACTGGTTGTTGATACTCTTGCATTCGAGAACGGCGGCGACATGGCTACGTCCGACACACCCACACTTGCGTTTCTCGCGGACGGCGGTGAAACGGGCGCACTGATCCGTTCCCGCGACTGGTCGCAGTCGCCCCTCGGCCCTCCCGCCGAGTGGCCGCAGTCACTGCTGTCGGTCGTTGGGCTGATGCTGAACTCGAAGTTCCCGATGTTCATCGCCTGGGGCGATGAGCTTGGCTTTCTCTACAACGATGCCTACGCCGAAATCCTGGGCGCCAAACATCCCGCGGCGCTCGGCCGGCGTTTCCACGATATCTGGGCCGAGATCTGGGACGACATCCTCCCCATCATCGAGCAGGCCATGCAGGGCAATGCCACCTACCATGAAAACCTGCCCCTGAAGGTGAGCCGCAAGGGGTATGACGAAGATGCCTGGTTCACCTTCTCCTACTCTCCGCTGCGCGATGAAAGCGGCAAGGTGGCCGGCATGTTCTGCGCCGTGACCGAAACCACGGATCAAGTGCTGGCGGAACGCCACCGCGCCGCGGAGTACGAGCGCCTGCGGCAGCTGTTCCAGCAAGCGCCCGGGATCATTGCCGTGCTGCGGGGGCCGGAACATACCTTCGAGATCGCCAACGATGCCTACCTGCAGCTTGTCGGCCATCGCGACATCCTCGGCAAGCCGGTGCGCGAGGCGCTTCCCGAAGTGGCGGAGCAGGGCTTTTTCGAGCTGCTGGACGGCGTTTATGCGAGCGGCAAGCCGTATATCGGACATGAGATCTCCGTCAGGCTGCGGCGGCGTTCGGGCGGGGCGCTGGAGGAACGCTTCGTCAATTTCGTTTATCAGCCCACGGTCGACCACCGCGGCGATGTTTCCGGCATTTTCGTCGAAGGCAGCGACATTACCGAAGCCGTGAGGGCACACCGCGCGCTGCAGGAAAGCGAGCAGCGCCTGCGCCAGCTCGCCAATACCATTCCGCAGCTTGCCTGGATGGCGGACCCCGAAGGCACCATCCACTGGTACAACGACCGCTACTATGAGTACACCGGCCTGGACTTCCAGCAATTGAAGGACGATGGCTGGCAAAACGTCGTCGACCCTGCCGTCGCGGCGGAGGTCGCCCGGGTGTGGAAGGAAACCCTCGCTGCGGGAAAAGCAATGCAGATGACCTTCCCCCTGCGCGGCGCGGACGGCAAGTACCGGCACTTCTTCACCTCGGTGGCGCCGCTGCGCGATGCCGGCGGCAATATCGTGCAGTGGTTCGGCACCAATACCGACGTCACGCCGCTGGAGAGCGCGCAGAACGAACTGAAGGCCGACAATCGCCGCAAGGATGAATTTCTCGCGATGCTGGCGCACGAGCTGCGCAATCCGCTCGCGCCCATCGCCACTGCCGCAGAACTGCTCAAGCTGACGGTGCTCGATGAAGGGCGGGTACGCTCGACAAGCGAAGTGATCGCGCGCCAGGTCCAGCACATGACCGAACTGGTGGACGACCTGCTGGACGTTTCCCGCGTGACGCGCGGACTCGTGACGCTGCAGGAAGAGACGCTGGACGTGCGCACCCTGCTCGCCGACGCCGTCGAGCAGGTGAATGCGCTCATGGAATCGAAGCAGCATCACTTCACGGTGCAGGTGCCGGACCAGCAGGTCTTTGTGCGCGGCGACCGCACCCGCCTGGTCCAGGTCTTTTCCAACATCCTCAACAACGCGGCGAAGTACACGCCGCCGAACGGGCGGGTCACCCTGCGTGTCGTGTCGGGCCCGGCCGATGTCGACATCGCGGTGGAAGACGATGGCATCGGAATCGCCCCCGCCCTGCAACCCTATATTTTTGACCTGTTTACGCAGGCGGAACGGTCGCCCGACCGTTCGCAGGGCGGACTGGGGCTGGGGCTTGCACTCGTCAAGAGCCTGCTCGCCCTGCAGGGCGGCGAGGTGTCGGTGCACAGCGAAGGGATAGGCAAGGGAAGCAGGTTCACGGTGCGGCTGCCGCGGGTGGCGGGCGAGGAATCCCGTGCTGAAGCGCGGGGTGCGAAGAGCGACATGCCGTCCGCAGCGGGCAAGGCGCGGGTGCTGGTCGTCGATGACAACAAGGATGCGGCCCAGATGCTGTCCTTGCTGCTGGAAACGGCCGGCCATGAGGTAGCCGTCACTTACAATGCCGGGGCCGCCCTGGCAGTCGCGCAGGAGGCCGCCCCGGCCGTCCTCTTCGTGGACATCGGCTTGCCCGACATGGATGGCTACGAGCTCGCGCGGCGGCTGCGGGCCTGTCCGGAGACGGCGCGCGCGCTGCTCGTGGCGGTCACCGGATACGGACAGCCGGAAGTCCATCAGCGTGCCATCGAAGCCGGCTTCGACCACCACCTCGTCAAGCCGGTCAAGGTCGGTGATGTCCTCGGGCTCATGGCCGACACGCACGATACGCAAGATACGCAACCCTAAGCGCGACTTTTTTTCATCCGGCCTGTCACAAGGCCGGCCGGCCGCACGTCTAGAGGTAAAGGACGGGGCATGGGGCGCCGTCCTTGATCAACGGAAAGGATAGCCATGTCACATGCCGCCCGGATTCCCCTGCTCAAGCATGCTCCCGCCAACCTCAAGGCCTTGCTCAACCTGTCGATGGCCGCCAAGCAAAGTTCGCTTGGCGAGCGCCTCGTCGAACTGATCAACCTGCGCATTTCCCAGATCAACGGCTGCGGCTTCTGCGTCGATATGCACTGGCGCGACCTGCTCCGGCAGGGCATGGACCCGCGCCACCTCAATGCCGTCGCCGTGTGGCGCGAAGCGCCCTTCTTCAGCGAGCGCGAGCGGGCGGCGCTGCGCTGGGTGGAAATCGTCAACAACCAGCCGCATAGCGATGCCAGCGACGCCGAGTTCGCGCGGGTGCGAGAATATTTCTCGGAAACCGAAGTCGTCGAGCTCGGCTATGCCGTGGCCGCGATCAAGGGCTGGAACATGCTCAACCTCAGCCTGCGCAACCCGATTCCGGAGGTTCCGGCGCCGGGCATGTGACGGAAAGAAAGGACGCTGATGAAAGAAGATGGCAAGGCTGCCGCAGACGGCGTATTTGCCGGCG
Source organism: Noviherbaspirillum sp. (assembly GCF_035654295.1). GTDB lineage: Bacteria > Pseudomonadota > Gammaproteobacteria > Burkholderiales > Burkholderiaceae_D > Noviherbaspirillum. Next base: position 12,363 of record NZ_DASRXF010000145.1, read on the forward strand.
TGCGCGCCAGGCTGTTCTCCGTTGCCTACCGCATGCTCGGCACCCGTGCCGATGCCGAGGATGTGGTGCAGGATGCCTGGCTGCGCTGGCAGGCGGCCGACCACGCCAGCCTGCAGTCGGCGGAAGCCTGGCTGGTGACGGTCACCACCCGGCTGGCGCTGGACAGGCTGCGCGAACGCAAGGCCGAGCGCGAGAGCTATACCGGATGGTGGCTCCCCGAGCCGCTGGTGGAGCTGGACGAGAATACGCCCGAGAGCGCGGCGGAACTTGCCAGCGATGTCTCGCTGGCCCTGCTCTGGACGCTGGAGCGCCTGAGCGCGGACGAACGCGCCGCCTTCCTGCTGCGCCAGGTATTCGACCAGGATTACGCTGACATCGCCGCCTTGCTCGGCAAAAGCGAAGCCGCCTGCCGCCAGCTCGCGCACCGCGCGCAGGACAAGGTGCGCGACGGCCGCCCGCGCTTCCAGTCGTCGCCCGAGGCGCATCGGGCGCTGCTGCTCGCGTTCATGCAGGCGGCGGGACGCGCCGACCGGGAAGCGATGAAAGCCTTGCTCTCGCCGGACGTGACCTTCGTCAGCGACGGCGGCGGAAAGATGCCGTCCTTCCATCGCATCCTGCGCGGCGCAGGGCGCATTGCCGGTGTGTTCTGGTCGCTCGAGCACCAGCACCCCGGGCAGGTGCAATACCGCATGGCACGGATCAATGGCGAGCCCGGCCTGCTGCGCTACGTCAACAGCCGGATCGAGTCGGCCCAGTCCTTTCATATCGAGGATGGCCGCATCGCCGGCGTGTTCGTGGTCCGCAATCCGGACAAGCTGACGGGCGTGCCGCCGCTGCCCTGACCGGAATTCCTTACTCCTTCTCTATGCCCGCCTTGCGGATGATCTCGCCCCATTTCCTGGTCTCTTCCGCCTGGAAGCGGGCGAGTTCTTCCGGACTGGTGACGAAGACTTCCACGCCGCTCTGTGCAAAGAAGGCCGATTTCGCCGCCGGGCTTTTTGCCGCTTTCGACAGCAGTTCGTTGAGACGTGCCACGATGGGCTGCGGCGTCTTGGCCGGCGCATAGGCCGCGAACCAGTAACCGATGTCATAGCCCTTCACGCCGGCTTCCTCGATCGTCGGCACTTCCGGCGCCAGCGGAGAGCGCGTCCTGGCCGAATAGCCGAGCGCGCGCAGCTTGCCGCTCTTGACGTGCGGCAGGCCGGTCGAGGTATCGGTGATCATCATGTCGATCTGTCCGCCGAGCAGGTCGGTCACCGCGAAGGTGTTGCTCTTGTACGGCACGTGCAGCAGCTTCACGTCGGCAAGCTGCTGGAACAGTTCGCCGGCCACGCGGCTCGACGAGCTGCCGCTGCCGAAGGTGATCTTGCCCGGCTCCTTCTTCGCCATTGCGATGAACTCGCCCACGTTCTTCGCCGGGAACTGGGTGTTCACCACCATGATCTGGCCGCCCTTGCCCAGGCCGGTGATCGGGGCAAAATCCTTGACCGGATCATAGGGAAGCTTCTTGAACAGGTGCTCAGCCGCTGCGTGCGTCGTGTTGGTGGTGATGAACACCGTATAGCCGTCCGGCGCCGCGCGCGCCGCCTCGTTGGCGCCGATGAAGCCGTTCCCGCCCGGCTTGTTGTCCACGATGACCTGATGCTTGATCTCCTGCGTGATGGCCTGGCCCAGTGCGCGCGCGAGCTGGTCGGTGGCCGTGCCGGAAGCGAAAGGCACGACCAGGCGGATCGGCTTTTCCGGAAATTCCGCAGCGGCGGGGCCGGCGAACGCGGCGAGGCACAGGGCGGTGAGGGCGAGATAGGGGCGCAGCTTCATGGTTTGTCTCCTTGGTGGTTATCGGAATGTTGTTTGGTCATGGGAATGTCCAGGCTGAGAAGGGCGAAACTCAGGGTCTTTCCGTGCGCGTCGAGTGCCAGCGAGCGCGTCACGCCGCCGGCAAGCGCATCGTGCATGACGAAGTTGAGCGCGCCGATCGAGGGCAGCGCGTAGCGCACTACATCGCCCCGCACGATCCCGGATAGATGCGCCTTGACGCGCTCGACAGTGACGTACTGTTCGAGCAGTGGAAAGTCTTTCGGGTCATAGGCGATCACGGAGACGTTGGAAATGTTGCCCTTGTCTCCCGCCCGTGCGTGGGCTATCTCTCGCAGCAGCATGTCAGGCTTCCTCCATATGCACCGCCGTACGCACCTCGCCCCTGGGCAGGAGCACGGACACGACGGCCACGATATCCTTCGCCGACTTGCTTGCCCCGCCGCCGCCGGCTGGGCCGCAGGTGTAGAGGCTTTCCACCTCGTTTCCGATGCGCATCGCTTCCTTCAGCGATTCGGTGCGCCCCGCCACACGGATGCGCGCCTCATAGGGTTCGTTCGCTCCCGCGCATAGCTGGTCGCCGTGCATGGCGTTGACGCCCAGGATGTCGTAGCGCAGCTCGCTTGCCTGTACGGCGGTGAGCTTCAAGCGCTCCGCGACGATCTCCAGCGCGAGCCGCGCGCGGGCGAGGGCGCCGGGGCCTGCATACGACATCTGGCCTTCGCCGATATAGCTGTCGATGTAACCGATCGATGCCTTGAGCGTCTCCGGCCTCGTTCGCCCCGTCGCGCCGCTGATGCGCACGCAGTCCTTCCCGTCCTGTTCGATGCGCACGCTGGAAAAGTCCGCCACCACGTCGGGCGTGATGTAGGCCGCAGGGTCGTGTATTTCGTAGAGCATCTGCTCCTTGCAGGTGGCCGCGGTGACTTGTCCGCCGCTGCCATCGACCTTGGTGATCAGCACCGTGCCGTCCTCGTACACTTCGCCGATCGGGAATCCGAGGCGGGCCAGTCCGGGAACGTCCTTGTAGCCGGGGTCTGCGAAATAGCCGCCGGTGATCTGCCCCGCGCATTCGAGCAGGTGTCCGGCCAGCGTGCCCTGTCCGAGGCGGTGCCAGTCATCCATCGCCCAGCCGAAGCCATGGATGAGCGGTGCGAGAACCAGTGCCGGGTCGGCGGCACGGCCGGTGACGATGACGTCGGCGCCCTGCGCCAGCGCCTCGACCAGCGGCTCGACGCCGACATAGGCGTTGGCCGACAGCAGGCGGTCGCCGAAGCGGCTGACGGGCGCGCCGGTATCGTCCAGATAGTCACCGCGGCGCACGTTCTCCAGCACATCGTCGCCCGTGACAGCGGCCACCTTCAGCCCGTGCAGGTTCAGCGAACGCGCCACCTCGCGCACCTTCGCGGCGGCGGCAACGGGATTGGCGGCGCCCATGTTGGTGATGATGCGGATGCCGCGCCGGCGGCAGGCCGGCAGCACCGCCCGCATCCTGTCCTCCAGCAGCGGGTCATACCCGGTATCCGGATCCGCCATCCTCGCGCGCTGCGCCAGCGCAATCGTGCGCTCGGCCAGGCATTCGAAGATCAGGTAGTCGATCCCGCCCTTTTCGGCGAGCTCGACTGCCGGCTCGATCCGGTCCCCGGAGTAACCTGCGCCTGATCCGATTCTGATGTGTTTCATCGAAGCCCCTCGCTACCTTGAGGCCGATTGTGGGCGCGGAATTCAATGAAGTAAAATGAAAGTTTGCGATGGATTGATCGCTTTTTGGTATCAATCATGAACCCCAACATTTCGACGCGCCTGCTGCACGCATTCGTCGCACTTGCCGAGCTGAAGCACTTCACGCGCGCAGCGGAACGCTGTCACACCTCGCAGTCCGCGCTCAGCGTGATGATCGGCAAGCTCGAGGACATGGTCGGCGCCCGGCTCTTCGAACGGGACACGCGCAAGGTGACGCTGACGCCCGAGGGCGAACTGTTTGCCGAGGCCGCCGGCGTGCTGCTCGCCGAAATCGAATCGGCCTTTGCCAACATATCGGAGTACGTGGCCCTGCGCCGCGGCAGGGTATCGATTGCAGCCTTGCCGTCCCTGGCGGCGAACGGCTTGCCGTCCGTCATCGCCGAGTACAAAAGCCAGCATCCCGGCGTGCGGGTGAGCCTGCACGACGCATTGTCCGATCAGTGCCTGTCGCTCCTGCGGCAGGGAAAGGCGGATCTCGCGCTGACGGCGCCCGGTCCGGACTTTATCGAGTTCGAGACCCGCACGCTATGCAGCGATCCCTTCTACCTCGTGTGCAGGCAGGACCATCCGCTGGCGAAGAAGAAGCTGGTGCGCGTGGCGGATCTCGCCGGGCATGAAGTCATTCATCTGGCGAAGTCGTCGAGCGTGCGCCAGCATGTGGAGGTGCTGCTCAAGGACGTCCACGTCGTCCACTCCGGGTTTGAGGTCGAGCACCTCGCGACGGTTGCAGGTCTGGTGAAGCAGGGCTTGGGCGTCAGCGTCGTTCCCGAGCTGACCTTGTTCCAGTTCCGGCAACTCGACCTTGTTGCCGTGCCGCTGCAATCAGGCAATCCGATGCGGCCGATCCTGATCGTGCGGCGCAAGGACCAGCCGCTGTCGCTCGCTTCGCAGGCAATGCTGGAACTGATCGAAAAACGCCTCGGCCAGAAGGCCGCGCCGCGCAAGTACCGGCATTTCTGAGCGGCTACCTTTCCAGCAGCGCCGACACCATCTCCTTCTGCACCAGCCCCGAGCGCGCGACCACCTTGCCGTCGCGGCCGAACCAGTAGCTGCGCGGCAGCTCCCCGCGCCATTTCGGATCGATCGCGTAGCGCAATTGTTCCGGCGGCGCCGAGCCGAACGCCCATGCATTCGCGGTGAGACGGTACGCCGCCAGCTTCTTGCCGATCAGCTTTGCCGACTCGGGGTCGTCTAGCGGATCGGTGGCGATCGTCACCACCTCCAGGCCATGCTGCTTCTTCGCGTCCGCCAGCGCCTCGAAGCTCGCTGCGCAGTACGCGCAGTCGAGCGACCACACCATGACGACGAAGGGCCTGCCTTGCCGGCTTGCCTGTATTTCCTTGAACGTGGCAGGCGTGAAAGGCCGGATTGCCTCCGCCGCCCATCCTGCCTGGCACAGGACGGCAAGCGCCGCCGCCGCAATCAGCCTGTTCATGCTTTTGTCCTTTGCAATGGTATGACGCGGATACCTTCGTCCTGGGTGCGCCAGATCAGTACGATGCCGGCGGGCGACTGGATCAGGTAGGGCTTGTCGGAACCCGTTTCCGTCCGGGACGCTTCGCTTTGCATCCAGGTCGCCCCGCCATCGTCGGATTGCCGCGCCATGATGGCCGTCGATGTGCCGTCGAATTCCTTCCACACAACCGCCACATGCTTGCCACGCACCGCGACGTCGGCATGCGAAGCCTGCGCCGCGCCGAGGGACACGGGCGCACCCAGCTTGCCTGCGCTTGCAACGGCGTAGAGCGCGCCGCTCGGATCGCCTTCCTTGCCGCTGAACCAGACCTGGTGCCGCTTGCCGTCGCTGCCAAAGGCGACGGACGGGCCGTGGTGCGGGCAGGCGTCGACGGCCCAGTCGTCGAAGCTGGCGCGCCTTATCTCCGGCACTTTTCCGTCGACGCCCAGTTCGGCCAGTGCATGGTCGCGGATGTTGGGCGCGAAGATGTGGCGCCACATGACGACAGGCGTGCCGCGATGGTTCAGCGACATGCCGATACGGCAGCATTCGCACGCATGGTCGGCCACCTTGTAGTCGCCCTGGAAGGATGCGCCGCGATCCTTCGATACCGCGTAATACACCGCCGATCCGGCATAGGGCGTGTTCTGCTGCTTCGCCTGCATCGCGCCGCGTCCGTCGATCCACGCGATGAAGATCCTGCCCTCGGCATCCACCACCATCGACTCGAAGCTGTGCACTGTACGGTCGCGGTTCGCATGCACCGTGACCGGCGCGGAGAACGTCTTCCCGCCATCGAGCGAGCGCACGAAGCGGATGTCGCCGATGTGCGGCCTGGCGATGGTGCTGGTGTACGAGATATACAGCTCGCCCTTGCTGCCGATGGCGATGTGCGGGCGTGCCTCGCCGCTTGCCGCAACCGGCTCGGGCGCGGACTGGATGCGCTTGCCCGCGCTCCACGTCCGGCCCATGTCCGTCGAACTGCGCAGCACCACATACTGGTCCGTGCCCTCGGTTTCCTTCGTCACGACCCAGAGCCGGCCATCCTTGTCGAACGCCGCGCCGGTGCCGAGATCGCGCGCTGCGCTGCCGCCGTGGGCATGCTTCGCCTGCGCGGACACTGTACCCGGTGCCATCCACGCCCCCGCCGCGCAAAGCATCCCTGCCAGCAGGAATGCACGCCTTTGCGTCTTCATCATTTGTTCTCCTTCGCTGCTTCCGTCACGAATGCAATGCGGTTGATGCCCACGCCCTGCGCCGCCGCCATCACTTCCGTCACCCGCTCATAACGGGTACCGCGATCGGCGCGCAGATGCATTTCCCGTTCCGGCTTCCCGGCGGCCGCAGACTGCAGACGCAGGCCCAGCGACTCAGGCGCAACTTCGCTGCCGTCGACGAAGACCTTGCCCCCGGCGTCCACCGCGACCTGGATGACGTGCGGGCGTTCGTCGATGCGGCTGGCATCCACGCGCGGCAGGTCGACCGGAACGGCCTGGTTGAACAGCGGCGCGGTGATGATGAAGATGACGAGCAGCACCAGCATCACATCCACCAGCGGCGTGGTATTGATCTCGGCCATCGGCTGGGTTGCTCCGGCCTTGCTGCCGTTGTAATTGAAGGCCATCGCCGCTCCTCAGCGTTGGGCCGCGCGCAACGCGGTCACGGTCGCCGCCTTCGCCTGGCTGTCGACGCGCACGCCGGCCACGAGATACGCATGCAGGCTGTGCGCAAAGCCGTCGAGCTGCGCCAGCACGAGGCGGTTGGCGCGCGTGAAGGCGTTGTAGGCGAGCACCGCCGGGATCGCCACGAACAGGCCGGCGGCGGTCATGATGAGGGCTTCGCCGACCGGGCCGGCCACCTTGTCGAGCACCACCTGCGTCGCTCCCGACAGGCCCACCAGCGCATGGTAAATCCCCCACACCGTGCCGAACAGGCCGACGAAGGGAGCGGTGGAACCGACCGATGCCAGGAAGGTCAGCCCGCGTTCCACGCGGGCCTGCGCCAGCACCGTCGATTGCTGCAGCGTGCGGCCGATGAACTCGCTGGCATCCACCCCGGGGCCGGTTCCGGCGGCGCACTTTTCCTCCCAGGCCTGCGCCGCCAGCACCGCATCCGTCGCCACCAGCGCAAAGACGCCGCTGCGGTCCGTGCTGCGCACCGCTTCCAGCGCCTGCGCCCGGGAATCCGCATTCCAGAACGCCTGCATGGCCCGCGCAATCGACTGGCGGCTGCGCAACTGCGCGACTAGCTTGCCGATGATGATGGTCCAGCTCGCCACCGACATGAGGAGCATCGCGATGGCCACCGCATGCGATACCGCGTCGCCCTGCGCCCAGAAATGGGCGATCCCGAATTTGTCTTGCATGTTGATTCCTTTTTCAGGCTCACATATCGAACTTCAGCTCCGCCACGAAGGTACGCTGCGGATACGGGTGGAAGGCCCAATACTTCCGGTTGTTGAGGTTATCGATGCCGAAGGCCGCCGACCATTGCTTCGCAAGCTGGTAGCGCACGCGCACATCGGTCACGAAATACTTGCTGAAGCCGAGATAGCTGTCGCCGTTGGTATCGCTGTTGTCGAGCTGTCCGTACTGCGTGCCGCTGTAGCGCGCGCCGAGCGAGTAGGCCCAGCGGGCATCCGGCTTGTAGGTGGCCAGCGCACTGGCCCGCCACTTCGGCACGCGCGGCTGGCGCTTGCCCACGCTGGCCGGGAAGCCGGCATTGGCGGTGATGACCGAGTCCGCATAGGTGAGGCTGCCGCTCAGTTCCAGGCCCTGAATGCCAAGATCGGCCGCCATGTAGGCCAGCTCAAGCCCGTTGGTGCGGATGCGGTCCACGTTCTGCACCGTGCTCACCGTCGCCGACAGCGGCTGCGAATACAGCGCGTCGCGCGTGCGCTCGAAGAACAGCGTCGCGCGCAGCAGGCCGTTTTCCAGCGCCCGTTCCGCCGTCAGTTCCGTGGTCCAGGATTTCTCCGGTTTCAGGTTGGGATTGGTGTTGATGATGGTATTGCCTTCGATCGAGCCCTGGTACAGCTCGCTCACGGTCGGCATGCGCACCGCGCGGCCGGTGGATGCCTTCAGCACCCAGTCCGGGCTGGCCTGGAAAGCGATCGCTGCCTTCGGGGAAAAATGGTTCTCGTCGCGCTCCGCGCCGAACGGCACGAGGCTCGCCGCATTGCCGAGCTCGCCACCCCATGCGCGCCACATTTCATAACGCCCGCCCAGGGTCGTTTTCCAGTCCTGCGCAAATTGCCAGGTGTCCTGCGCGTACACGCTCTGCAGGCGCGCATTGCCGTTGAAGGCGGAGAAACGCGAGGTGGGGCCGCCATTGATCCAGTCCGGCGTATTGCTGACGAGATTGCGCAGCTTGTACGATTCCTGCTGCACGCCGAAATCCACGACGTGCGCGCCCACACCCTTGCCGCTGCCGGTCGGCCTCCATGTGCCGCGCAGGCTCAGGGTATTCCAGCCGGTGCCGTCCATGTCGGTGATGCGCCCCGCGCCGCCATTGAATGCCGCCGGCAATACCGCGGTCGGCGCGCGGGCGATGTCGTTGTGATAGTCATACAGGCTGGCCGCCGCCTCCCAGTCGAACACGCCCTTGGTATTGGTCTTGACCGAGAGGCCGTGCATCACATGCTCGATCTTGTTGCGGCTCGGGGCGAACGCAAGGCTGGGCCCGTTCAGGTTGTATTGACGGCCGCCGATCACCACATTGCCCGAGTAGACCGGGTTACCCGCCGCGTCGCGCAGATAGCTCTCCACGCCGCCGTCGGTGTTGTTCTGCCACAGGCCCAGGGTGTAGCTCGCGCGCATGGTGGGGGAAAGGTCGTAGGCCAGTTTGATCTTTGCGTGGTCCTGCACGGTGTGATACTTCGTCGTCGCGCCCAGGATCCACCAGTCGCGCCCCTGATGATTGCGCGACGCGATCGCACCGGTCACCGCAGGTGTACCAGCGGCCGGCGCCACGCCGTCTGACACCAGCCGGTTCGCAATCACCATCGGATGGCCCATGCTGTCGAGCCGGTTGACGTTGAACCACCACGACAAGGCGCCGCTGCGATTGCCGGCCGATACGCTCGCCTGCTTGGCGGCATCGCGCTCGCTGGTGCCGTACAGGCCGAAGTCCTGGCTGGCATAAGTCAGTTTCGCGTGCGCCTCGAACTTGATCGGCATGCGCGTCACATAATCGACGACCGCACCCACCGAGTTGCCCGGATACGCGGCAGAAAACGGCCCGTACAAGACATCGACGCGCTCGATTTCCTCCGGCGTCACCAGCCCCCAGCGCGGCGTGAACGTCGCGCCGTTGCCGAGATAATTCGACAACAGCACGCCGTCCGCATACACCATCGACCGCGCGCTGTTGCCGGTGCCCGAAGCGCGTGTCGACAGCACCGCATGGTTGTAGTCGCCGATGTAGCGCTTGCGCACCACCAGGCTGGGCAGGTACTTCAGCGCATCCTGGCTGTCGGTGGCGTTGATCGATTCCTCGACCTGCTTGCCGGTGACCCCCTCGATGGTGGTGGGAATCTGCGTCGGCAGCGAGGTCGGCTGGCCGCCGGTGACGGTGACGGTGCCGAGCGTCTTGACCGGCCCTTCCGCCGCCTGCTGCGCCAACGCGGCGGCGGACAGCGCGCCGAGCACTGCTGCGCAAAGCGGCTTGTAACTGAACTTCATGATACGGCTCCCTGTGTTGAATTTCTTTCGCTCTCAGCTATCCAGCCGGAACACGATAGGCACGACGACATTGGCGGCCACCGTTTCCGCGCCGAGGCGCGCAGGCACGAAGCGCCACTGCTGAACGGTTTTCACGGCCACATCGTCGAGGCGGGCAAAACCGCTCCCTTTCTGGATCTGCACGCGCTCCGCTTCGCCCTTGGGCGAGACGCGCACGAGCAGCAACACCGTTCCCTCCTCGCGCATGCGCTTGGACATGGCCGGGTAGGCGGGGGCGGGGTTTTGCAAATAGTCGGCATCGAAGCTGGCAGGCGTTGCGACCGGCGCCGGTGCGGCGGGCACAGGCTGCTGGACGGCGGGTGCCTCCTGCCTTGCCTGCGCCGGAGGCTGAGGCGCGACGGCGAAGGGCGTGGAACTCGGGGCCTTCTCCGCGGGTGCGGCAAGCACGGCAGGCGGGTTTGAAGCCGGCCTGGGGCGCGCGGGAGTGCGCTTCACCTGGGGCAGCGGCTTGGGCGGGACGGCGGCGGGTTTCGGTGGCTCCGGCTCAGCCAGCTTTGGCGGCGGTGGCACCGCTTCGATGATGCGTACATCCAGCGGTTTGGGCGGGGGAGGAGAGGGCGGAGAGACCGGTGCCATCTGCAGCACCCAGGCCAGCAAGGCGGCGTGCAGCGCAAGTACCGCCGCGAGAATGCGCCCCGTCCTGCCTGCCGGCTCGCGGGTGCCTTCTTGCTCGGATAGTGTGGCGGCGCTCACTCAATTGCTCGCATTCGTTCGTGACCAGATGCCTGCCGCGACCGGGGCAACAGGAAGAACGCGGGGTGATGCCGGGGCCGCGGGGCCGCCTGGCCAAAGTCACGAGAGCTGTTTTTGTTGCCCGCAGTGCACTTTTGGCGTACTGCTGGATTCGTCTCGACAGGATAGAGAAGTTGCCCGCCGCGCGGAATGCGACAAAATGTCGCACCCGGCCAAATCCGCCCGGAAAGCCGGCGGCGGGTCGATATAATCACCGCATGCAATTGCTCGCGATACTCAAGCCCCTGCCCCAGCACGAAGCACTCGGCCGCCTGATCTGGATGCGTTCCATCGCGGTCACCGTCGAAGCATTCGGCGTGGTGGTCGCGTCGATATGGCTGCATGTCCATATGCCGGTGGAACCCGTGTTCCTCGTCCTCGGCCTCCTGGCCATGTTCAATATCTGGACGTGGTGGCGCATGCAACAACCGGAAGCGGTCGGCAACCTCGGGCTGTTCATCCAGCTCTTCGTCGACATCGCCGCGCTCTCGGTGCTGCTCTACATGACCGGCGGCGCCACCAATCCCTTCGTCTCGTTCTACCTGCCAACGCTCGCCGTCGCCGCCGCCATCCTGCCGTGGCGCTACGCACTTGCGCTGGCCCTGTGCTCCCTGGTTGCCTACTCGGCAATGATGTCCAACTACGTCCCGCTGCACGTGATGGACCACGACATGGCCATGAGCTACCACCTCGTCGGCATGTGGGCCAACTTCGCGCTCTCGGCCGGCATGATCACCTGGTTCGTCGGCCGCCGTTCGCGCCTGCTGCGGGAAAAGGATGCACAACTCGCATCCGCGCGCGAGCAGCATCTCAAGAACGAGCAAATGATCGCCCTCGGCACGCAGGCCGCCAGCGCCGCGCATGAAATGGGCACGCCCCTGTCCACCATCGCCCTCATCGCCGGCGACCTGAAGCACGACTTCGCGCAACAGGCGCAACTGTCCGTGTACCGCGACGACATCGCCACCATCGAAAAGCAGATCGCGCTCTGCAAGGCATCGCTCGACCGCATGAAAGTCACCGCGGGCGGCGATGCAGCGTCTGCGGGCGTGCCGGTCGAGGTGGAAGAATGGCTCGCGCAATTCATCGAAAAATGGCGGCTGCGCTCGCCGGCGATTCAACTGAAACTGCATGCCTCCGCACCCGATGCCCGCATCCGCAACGAACAAGACCTCGGCCGCATCCTCCTCATCCTGCTCGACAACGCGGCCCATGCCGCTGCCGCCACGAACACAGCGGCCGACGTCTCGCTTTCCGTTGAAGGCCAATCCGCACGGATTCGCATCGAAGACCGGGGGCCGGGCATCGCACCCGAGCTGCTGAAGCGGCTCGGTTCCGAGCAGGTCAAGAGCAGCTCCGGCGGACAGGGGCTTGGCCTCATGCTCGCCTTCGCCACCGCCCGCCAGATCGGCGCCCACATCAAGCTCACCTCCAGGCTCGGCGCCGGCACCATCGCAACCGTCACCGTACCCTTGCATGAAGCCTAAACTCCTCATCCTCGACGACGATGAAGTCTTCTCCGCCACGCTCGCGCGCTCGCTCGGGCGGCGTGGCCTGGAAGCGACGGTAGCCGCCACCGGTGAAGACGCCCTGCGCGCTGCCTCCGCCATTCCCTTCGACTACGCGACGATCGACCTGCACCTCGCCAACGACTCCGGCCTGCAATGGATCGCCCCGCTGCGCAAGGCATTGCCGCATGCAAGGCTGCTGGTGCTGACGGGATACGCGAGCATCGCCACCACCGTGCAGGCGATCAAGCTGGGGGCGGATGACTATCTGGCCAAGCCGGTGAACGTGGATTCGATTCTGTCTGCGTTGCAGTTCAATACGGAGGCTGCGCCTGAGGCGCCTGTTCAGGAAGAGTTCACGCCGTTGACGGTGGACCGGCTGGAGTGGGAACACATCCAGCGCGTGCTGGCCGAGCATCAGGGGAATATTTCGTCAACGGCGCGGGCGTTGAACATGCATCGGAGGACGTTGCAGCGGAAGTTGATGAAGAAGCCGGTGGGGAAGTAGGGGGATACGACGGTAACAGGTTCACTTGAGTTTGATTTCACCCGCCGTCATCCCGACGGAAGTCGGCATCCAGTGTCTTGCATGCGTCCTTTAACGACACTGGATTCCTGCTTTCGCAGGAATGACGTCCTTTATTTGCGGCCTTAAGCGAGCTCCATTAGCGAAAGCTGTTCAGCAATAATCTATCTACATGGTCGCGTAGTCTTCCTGAGATGGAAAAAGACCAAATAGATAGCGAAGGGAACAGCGGCTGGTGCGAACATGATCACCAATGGTGCGGTATGAAAGACGGCGTAGATTCCGCTCAACAAGCCCGCAATCGGCCAAACCGGACTGAGCTTGGCGTCAATGATCCAGGCGACAGTCATTGTTAATAGCGGAACCCACGGAAGGGCAAACAACAGCACTGCGTTGGCCTCACGGATATGTAGCGCAGCGACCGCAGAAAGCGAAAGTACAAGTGCTGAGGTTGCCCAAATAATGCATGCAACAAGAAGCCGTAAAGGTTTTACTCTTCGACAGAACTGTCCAAAGCGCACCGGCTTATCCGTGAACTTCATGTAACTTCTCGAAGCAGTCGTCTAATCCAATATGGGCGTTTCAGGCAACGACCAAGTCAGCTGCAGCCAACGGCTTTTGCCCAACGATTGTCGCAATTTGAAGTACGGCATGCGTGCTGCCCGCACCGTCCTGATCAAAGTACAAGGCACCCGAGGTGGTGTTATACAAGAGTTGAGGACTGGACTCAGATGGCAGAGGCATGGATGCAGCGGACTTTAGCGTGAGCTTTGCACCTGCAGACAATCCGAAACCACTGGCACTTAGCTGAATGGTGTCTGTCCCGGAAACAAAATCAGTCCGACTTGTAATTCTTCAACGACTAGTGACGCAGAGGAACTCAGCCCCGAAGCTGATGCTCCGCCCCAAGTTGAAACGGCCTCACAAATTTCCTGAAGAGTTGATTCATTCATAAATACATCCCTGTTAGTTTTTTTTCTGCAGTGCTGCTTAATTTTTCGTGCTGAAGCAGCGAGCGATAAGTGTGATAGCCAAGAAGATGGTTGACGTCCAAGTTACCGTCACCAATCCCCATACAATCGGACCGAATAGAGACAATCCGAGATGTGTCGATGTCATGGCGTGAAAAATGAGATCTGCATGTCCGTGCAGTGCTCTGTCTTCGCACTGCCGAGAGGGATTGAACATCAAGTGGTAATACAGCACCGAAAACAGAACGCCTACACAAACTCCCAATAGGTGATCCCTTATCCTTTGAATTCGTTGGCCCATGACTTTCATGGTCCGATACGGACAGGAAATTACAAAATAGAGTAGAAATGCAAAGCAATATGCGAACATGACCAAGTACCAAAACTTGAACACATCCATGAGCTTTGTCGGGATGCAAATGCTTCTAAAGAAAGGTAACGCGTGTGCTAGGTCCGCAACGAAGGGAAATCCCAAAATCGCGTTGCGTATTGCGTCCAGCGACCCAATTAACGGGAGTAGAGATCCCAATACCAGCCCACATAGAAGAAGTTTCAAGAGTCTATTTTTGAACGCAATAAACTCTGGAGGGGGTTCTACCGGGTTGTTATGGATCCTCTTTGCTAACTCGAGACCCGATTCTCCATATCCCCTAAAAAATTTGCCCATTTTTAACTCGCCCTTTTTCCGAAAATGTTCAATGCGTTCAACTATCAATGATCAAGGCGCGATTCAGCGCCTGCCGAGAATCACGGCAAATGAAATCACTGAATCCGCACAACCCGTCGGATTCATTCCACCTTCCATGCGGCTAACTGAATCTGCCCCTACCACCGCAAATACAATAACGTCAGTGTTAAAGTGCCCATGTCAATTCACAACCTAGACGAACGATTCCTTAATGGATTCAGTTGTTAGTTCTCGAGGCGATACGTTAACTATCATTTGCTTTCCTTATTCTCAAATACAACTTTGAGACCGACAACAAACATTGCAAGCATTCCCCACATTGCTCCGCCTGTTGGGGCAAACCCAAATAGTGCTAATGCCCACTTCTTTTCGTTCCAGGGGGTTGGGTCCAACTGAGTACCACCAACGCCAAATGCCAGCCATGCGAATATCAGAATGATCGGAGGCATCAACAGCAGTCGCAGGTAAGTACGTATGGACTTTTCCGCGAACGCATCCATCCAATGACTTTTTTGCTCTTTCAATACCCAGACATGGAAGAACATGAGCGGGCTGATCAATGTCATAAGCGGGAAATACACATAGGCTATGTCCGGAAATTTGGATGCAGCGACATGCATGGACAAAGAAGGTATGTGTTTCATCATCCATTGCAAAACGGGCCCAACCAGCGGCAGAGCAGTTACGTAATTGGGCGGGATGAGATAAGTAAGCGAGAGACTTATCCCCATGAGGGCCAGAAACGGGCCGGTTGTTAGTTCTCGAAATAGAAGTTTCATTGGCGAGATCCTACTTACGGTAGCGTTAATTAAACTTGTCCAAGTATTTATAGTGAGGATTGTTTCATTCATGAGGTTCTCATCAAAAAGACTAGCAATCCTGTAACTGCGGCGAATATCAGGATCGATCTAATGGGGGCACTGTACGGAGCATAAAAAAGCAGTCCAATAGCGCGGAGCAACCAATGCTGCTCTTTGCGCATCCAGTTTTCGATAAATTTTGATTCGTGTTCACTGTTTCGAAAGAGAACATCAATGCGAACACTTACGAACCAAGCAAGCCAGAAAATGTCGACGACCAGCAATAGAAAAGTAATTAGTGAAGCCATGACCTTTTGTCCGTGATTTATCAGTTCCCGATCTAACACGTCGTGGTACGGGTCGGCATGACACGTTAAAGTCAGCAGCGAGTGCTGTCATCTTTCGACCAACTGATTCATATCGTGCCGCAGCTTCGGTAGCAGTTTCTGCAACAGGTTCTAGAGAACTCGAAATGGCATTCGAGACGCCTGATCAGTAGCCGGTCAATTCACCATTAACTTCATAAAGAGTTTCGTTTACTGACTCTACTAGTATGTTCAGCGTACTTGCTTGCATGCGACTTTCCTTATGAAGTTCGAAACATCAAATAGAAAAACAAGAGAGGCGCAGTAGATAAATCCGAAGACGCCTTCGACCCAAAAAAATGACGCAACCCGACTAACCAATACATGTGAAAAGAACGAATAAGACAGCTGGTATCTATTGATCGGTATTAGCTCTTGGGTTAGCAGGAGGTAGACAACTAGCGCAAACAAGACATCAAAGAGTGCGCGAAACGTCCTGCCTCGAGCTCCCCACGTTCGACTGAGCGCATCCAAATTGCCTTCTGCGAATGCAGTAAGGAGGCCGCAGAAGAGGGCGGCGTAAATCGCAAATGAATATGAAACCGTGAGAGCGAAAGGAAATTCGCTTTCCCGACCCATTGCCAGCGCGTCGGGAATGGCAATTTTCGAAAGTGGAAGAATCCCGTGAGCGGGAAGAAGAAACATACCGAGACCAAGCAAGATCGCGGAGCAAAGAAGAAACCGTCCCGCGGCTTCCTTAGAAATTAAAGGTAGGAATGATGTGCCCCCATTAGCAGTGCCAGGGGCATGTTAGTAAAGTTCAGTTGATGATCTTTCCTGTGTCCTGGGTTGCTTCTTTTTGCCGGTGGCCGGCCGCGAACTCGGCAGGCGTCTGGTAGTTCAACGCGCTGTGAGGT
>NZ_DASRXF010000146.1:0-24422 GCF_035654295.1 Noviherbaspirillum sp.
GAAGTGTTCAACAATCTCTTCATGTCGATCGCCGAACAGATGGGCCTGCGCCTGCAGAACACCGCGGTCTCGGTGAACATCAAGGAGCGCCTCGATTTTTCCTGCGCGCTGTTCGACGCCGAGGGCAACCTGATCGCCAACGCGCCGCATATCCCGGTGCACCTCGGCTCGATGGGCGAAAGCATCAAGACCGTGATCCGCGAGAACCGCGCGGCGATGCGCCCCGGCGACGTGTTCATGCTGAACGATCCCTACCACGGCGGCACGCACCTGCCGGACGTCACCGTGATCACGCCGGCCTTCGACGCGGCGGGCAAGCAGGTGCTGTTCTATGTCGCCTCGCGCGGCCATCATGCGGACATCGGCGGCATGACGCCGGGCTCGATGCCGCCGGACAGCACCGTGGTCGAGGAAGAAGGCGTGCTGATCGACAATTTCCCGCTGGTGAAGGATGGACGCTTGCGGGAGGAAGAGACGATCGCCCTGCTCTCGTCCGGCCGCTACCCGGCGCGCAACATCCGCCAGAACCTCGCCGACCTGCAGGCGCAGATCGCCGCCAACCAGAAGGGCGTGGAGGAATTGCTGAAGATGGTCGCGCATTTCGGCCTCGACGTGGTGCAGGCCTACATGCGGCATGTGCAGGACAACGCGGAGGAAGCGGTGCGCCGCGTCATCACCTCGCTCAAGGATGGCGATTACACCTACCGCCTCGACAACGGCGCGGTCGTCCGGGTGGCGATCTGCGTGGACCGCGATACGCGCAGCGCCGAAATCGACTTCACCGGCACCTCGCCGCAACTGCCCAACAATTTCAACGCGCCTTCATCCGTCTGCATGGCGGCCGTGCTCTACGTGTTCCGCACCCTGGTCGACGATGCCATTCCGCTGAACGCCGGTTGCCTCAAGCCGCTGCGCGTGCGCATCCCGGAGGGCTCGATGCTGAACCCGCGCTATCCGGCAGCGGTGGTGTCGGGCAATGTCGAGACCTCGAGCTGCGTGACCAACGCGCTCTACGGCGCGCTCGGCGTGATGGCAGCCGCGCCGGGGACGATGAACAACTTCACCTTCGGCAATGCCAGGCACCAGTATTACGAAACCATCTCGGGCGGCTCGGGCGCGGGCCCCGGCTTCGACGGAACGGCGGTGGTGCAGACGCACATGACCAACTCGCGCCTGACCGACCCGGAAGTGCTGGAGTGGCGCTTCCCGGTGCGCCTGGAGAGCTACGAGATCCGGTATGGATCGGGTGGGCGCGGCAAGTGGAAAGGCGGCGATGGCGGCGTGCGCAAGCTGCGCTTCCTTGAACCGATGACGGCATCGATCCTGTCCAACAATCGTCTCGTGCCGCCCTTCGGCGCGGCCGGCGGCGGCGACGGCCGGTGCGGCAGGAATTATGTGATCCGTGCAGATGGCCGCATCGAGGAGCTGAGCTTCATCGCACGCACGGAAATGGAAGCGGGCGATGTGTTCGTCATCGAAACGCCCGGCGGTGGCGGATACGGCGCCGAGGATCAGGAATGAAAGGTACGCAGGCCGTCGAGGTCGAGGATGGTGACGCCGCCATACTCGGCCTTGACCAGCCCGGCCTCTTCCAGCGACTTCAGTGAGCCGTTCACCCGCTGGCGCGACGCGCCGCACAGATAGCCCAGCTCTTCCTGCGAAATCTTCAGCTGCGGGCTGATACCGGGATTGAGGTGTGGGTTGAACAGCGCGGCGAGGCAGCGCGCCAGGCGCCCGGTGGTGTCGAGCATGCGGTCGAATTCCACCAGCGAGATGAACATGCCGAGGCGCTCGTTGAGCAGCGTCATCACGAAACGGTTGAAGCCGATGCTGTTGTCGAGCAGCCAGTGGAAGGTGGCGCGCGGCATCAGCGCAAGCCGCGTGTCGCGCAACGCGATGACGTCGTACTGACGCACCGTATCCTTGAGCAGCGAACCTTCGCCGAACCACGCTCCGCCCAGCACGCCGGTGAAGGTGATGGTCTTCCCTTCGGGCGACACGCTGCTCATCTTCAGCAAGCCATCGATGGCGCCGACCCAGTGCTCGACTGGTTCGCCCTTGCGGCATGCGTAGCCGCCGGCGGGCACGAAGCGTTCCGTCACGTCCGCCTCGACGCGCGCCATCTGTTCGGGGCTGAGCGATGCGGCCCACGCCGCACTGCGGAGCATGTGGACGAGGGTCTGTGGTGTGGAGGTCATTGCGTTCGCGGCAGTTCGCGGTAACTGAGGCCGGCACCGATCATATACGTTTGCGGCAGACCCTGCCAGCGCGCGAGCCGCCGAATGCTGGGATAATAGCCGCGCCCGCCGCCCGCACACGAGGCGGCTTCCATGCATCCTGCCGGGTGCGCGTCTTTCCATCCAATGACATGAATACCGGAATCCTGTACGCCGCGTCGGCTTACGCACTGTGGGGCGTGTTCCCGCTGTATTTCAAATCGCTGCAGGAAATCCCGCCGCTGGAGATCCTGCTCCATCGCATGGTGTGGTCGCTCGTGTTCGTCGCGATCGTGCTCGCCGTGCGCCGGCAGTGGTCCTGGCTCGGCGCCGTCGTGCGCCGGCCGAAGGTGCTCGCCGGTTTCGCGGCCAGCGCGGTGCTGCTGTCCTCCAACTGGTTCATCTATATCTGGGCGGTGAACAACGGCCACGTGGTCGAGTCCAGCCTGGGCTACTTCATCAATCCGCTGTTCAATGTGCTGCTCGGCATGCTGATCCTGCGCGAACGGCTGCGTCCGGTGCAGTGGGCGGCAGTCGGCATCGCCGCACTGGGCGTGGCGTGGCTGACCTGGCACAGCGGCACCCTGCCCTGGATCGCGCTGCTGCTGGCGACGACCTTCGCGCTGTACGGACTGCTGCGCAAGACCGCCGCGCTGGGTGCATTGGAAGGACTCGCGCTGGAGACGCTGCTGCTGTTTCCGCTGGCCTTCGCCTACCTCGCGATGCTGTCTTCGCAGGGACAGAACCATTTCACGACGGTGTCGACCGGCACCCAGCTGCTGCTCGCGGCGGCCGGACCGATCACCGCTATCCCGCTGCTGCTGTTCGCCTCCGGCGCGCGCCGCATCCCGCTGTCGCTGCTGGGCCTCTTGCAATACATCGGCCCGACGCTGCAACTGCTGCTCGGCGTGTGGCTGTACCACGAACCCTTCGGCGGCGCCCGTCTCGCCGGCTTCGCGCTGATCTGGAGCGCGCTGGCGGTCTATACCGCCGAAGGCCTGTGGCAGAACTGGAAGGCAAAGCAGGCGGCATAAAAAAAGCCGGTCTTGCGACCGGCTTTCTTGCCCTTGGGTTTGCTTTCGCACGCGATCAGAAGCGGTAACCGACGCCCACGCCGATCAGCAGCGGGTCAACCTTGACCGCGCTGACCTTCGCACCGCCGACCATCACGTCGCTGCGGATCTGCACTTTCTTCACGTCGAAGTTGATCGACCAGTTCTTGTCGAGCTTGAAGTCGACGCCGGCTTGCAGCGCCAGGCCGAAGCTGTGGTTTTCCAGGTCGCCCTGGCCGCCGAGCAGGTTCACGCTGCCGATGCGGGTGTAGTTGATGCCTGCGCCGACGTACGGGCTGAATTGCGCTGCCGGGGTGAAGTGGTACTGCAGGGTCAGGGTCGGCGGCAGGTGCTTGAAGGTGCCGATGTTGGTGCCGGACAGGTAGACCTTGTGCTTCTGCGGATAGGTCAGGATCAGTTCCGCGGCCAGGTTCGGCGTCAGGAAGTAGGTGATGTCGATTTCCGGAATCGTCTTGTTGCTGACGGTGATCTGGTCAGCCGGGCCGGCGCCGCCCACCGGGTCGGACTTGTCCGCCGGGTTGATGTTCACAGCGCGCGCACGGATCTGCCACGGGCTCTGCTGGGCCATTGCCTGGGAGGCAACGCCGAGAGCGGCGAGAGCAAGGATTGCTGCAGTCTTTTTCATGGATTTCCCCTTAAGGTTGGCTTGTGTAAGTTTGTGTATGTGCTTGCGGGGACTGTATTCCTGCGCTGCAGCAAAATCGTTGACCTAGATCAACAATTACCCACAAGAATTGTAGGGGAATTCGACAGCGCGACAGGACCGAAGCGGGCCGAAGCGCAACCGCTGCACAGGCCGATCGGGTATCCTTGCACTCTCCCTTTTCTTAGCACCTTCACTCGGATTTTCCATGGCTCAATACGTCTACACCATGAACCGCGTGGGCAAGATCGTTCCGCCCAAGCGCCAGATTCTCAAGGACATTTCGCTCTCCTTCTTCCCCGGCGCCAAGATCGGCGTGCTCGGCCTGAACGGCTCGGGCAAGTCGACCCTGCTCAAGATCATGGCCGGCATCGACAAGGACATCGAAGGCGAAGCCGTGCCGATGCCGGGCCTGAACATCGGTTATCTGCCGCAGGAGCCGCAGCTCGATCCGGAAATGACGGTGCGCCAGGCGGTGGAATCCGGACTCGGTGAAGTCGCCGAAGCGCAATCCAAGCTGGACGCGGTCTATGCCGCCTATGCCGAACCGGATGCCGACTTCGACGCGCTGGCCGCGGAACAGGCGCGCCTGGAAGCGATCATCGCCACTTCCGGCGGCGGCAATCTCGACCAGCAGCTGGAAATCGCGGCCGACGCGCTGCGCCTGCCGCCCTGGGATGCCAAGGTCGGCGTGCTGTCCGGCGGCGAAAAGCGCCGCGTGGCGCTGTGCAAGCTGCTGCTGTCCAAGCCCGACATGCTGCTGCTGGACGAACCGACCAACCACCTCGATGCGGAATCGGTGGAATGGCTGGAGCAGTTCCTGCAGCGCTTCCCCGGCACGGTGGTCGGCATCACCCACGACCGCTACTTCCTCGACAACGCTGCCGAGTGGATCCTCGAACTCGACCGCGGCCACGGCATCCCGTGGAAGGGCAATTACAGCTCCTGGCTGGAGCAGAAGGAAGCCCGCCTGAAGCAGGAAGAAGCGACCGAGTCCGCGCGCCAGAAGACCATCCAGAAGGAACTGGAATGGGTGCGCCAGAATCCGAAGGGCCGCCAGGCCAAGAGCAAGGCGCGCCTGGCCCGCTTCAACGAGCTGTCCGAACACGAATACCAGAAGCGCAACGAGACGCAGGAAATCTTCATCCCGGTCGCCGAGCGCCTGGGCAATGAAGTGATCGAGTTCAAGAACGTGTCCAAGTCCTTCGGCGACCGTCTGCTGATCGATGATCTGAGCTTCAAGATCCCGGCCGGCGCGATCGTCGGCATCATCGGCCCGAACGGCGCGGGCAAATCGACGTTGTTCAAAATGATCGCGGGCAAGGAGCAGCCCGACAGCGGCGAAGTGGTGGTCGGCCCGACCGTGAAGCTGTCGCTGGTCGACCAGTCGCGCGAAGACCTGTCGAACAAGAAGACGGTGTGGGAAGACGTGTCCAACGGCGCCGACATCCTGACCGTGGGCCGTTTCGAGATGCCCTCGCGCGCCTATCTCGGCCGCTTCAACTTCAAGGGCAGCGACCAGCAGAAAGTCGTCGGCAACCTGTCGGGCGGCGAACGCGGCCGTCTGCACCTGGCCAAGACGCTGCTCATGGGCGGCAACGTGCTGCTGCTGGACGAACCCTCGAACGACCTCGACGTGGAAACCCTGCGCGCACTGGAAGATGCGCTGCTGGAGTTCGCCGGCAGTGTAATGGTGATCTCGCACGACCGCTGGTTCCTCGACCGTATCGCGACTCACATCCTGGCCTTCGAAGGCGACTCCAAGGTCGTGTTCTTCGACGGGAACTACCAGGAATACGAAGCGGACAAGGTCAAACGCCTCGGCGAAGAAGGCGCCAAGCCGAAGCGGATCCGCTACAAGCCGGTCACGCGGTAAGCGGTACAGTGAAGGGCGCACTCCGGTGCGCCTTTTTTTCCTCTACACGCATGGTGGGTTTCGCTTGCGCTCTACCCACCCTACGGTTCTTTATAAAGGACGGGAGGGTGGGTAGAGCGTGAGCGAAACCCACCGCGCGCCCCGCCCTACGTTTCCTTATCCATGTGGAGCACCATCTCGTGCCACGCCATGCCGCCGTGCGTCGATGCCGACGGCTTCAGATAAACGAAACCGAACTTTTCATAAAAGGGCACGTGTTTGGTCTTGCACATCAGGTTGATGCTGGATTTGCCGAGCCGCTTCATGCGTCCGATGAACTCCGTCATCAGCTGCGCCGCGTGGCCCCTGCCCTGGAAGTCCGGATGCACCACCACCGACATCACCACCACATGCGGGCCCGCCGGATCGTGCCCGACCAGCTCCTTGAATGCATCGTCGTCCATCCTGACTTCGAAGGCGGCGCCGGCATTGATGAAACCGGCGACCGCACCGTCCGATTCGAGGACGATGAAGCCCTGTGGCCAGGTGTGGATGCGCTTGCGGATTTTCTCGTAGGTGGCGGCCTCGTCGCCCTCATAGGCGAGCGATTCGATTTCATGGCAGCGGTCGAGGTCTGCGGGAGTGACGTTGCGAATGACAGGCGGCATACGGCGCATTAGCGAAGATCGGGCTGGAATGATAATCGAGACGGCATCTTTGCGCAGCGCCGCCTGTCTAAGCGGCATGCCGATCACCCTGCTTTTCCCGCCCGGCCCGCTCTACGCGCGTTACCGCGCAGTGGAGGATGCACTGGATTTCGCGCGCCGCATGCATGAACGGCAGCTGGCGCTGCGCAGCGCGCATCCCGCGAGCTACGAACCGGATGTGCATGCGATCGTGCTCGCCTTCAACCTGAGGGTGATCGGCCGCAAGCTGGATGCGCTGGCGGCCGCGTTCCGCGCGGAGATCCGGACCGGGCAGCGCGGCGGCGTATCGGTGGAAACGCTGGAGCTGCAAGCGGCCTTGCAGCACTACAACGCTGCAGTGGCGACCCGCGACGCGTGGGACAACCCGGTGGACGCGTCGGTGAACGTGCTCGACCTCGCCTTCGACTGCCTCGCCTCCCTGGAGCGCGACATCCAGGCCTTCGAAGCGCAGAACTGATCAAGGCTTACTGGATCGCCCCCTGGTCGCGCAGCCATTCAACCAGTTTCTGCAAGCCTTCCTGGTTGATCGAGATGGTGCTGGACACCAGCATGCCGTCGCCCGGCGTTTCTTCCTTGATCTGAACATCAATGAGGGAGTCGTTGCCGGGGTGCAGGTTGACCACCAGCTTTTCGATCCCGGCGGCGGTCGTGTTCTGGATGATGGCCTGTCCCGAGGGCGAGGCGTTGAAGGTCGTCTGCATGATCGGTCCCGAAAAGTGGCGATCCTTACAGGCTAGCCTGCGGCGCGAAAATTGCGAGGCGCCGCGGAAACTTCAGGATTTCCTTTTCCGTATCATCAGGAAAAAGTGCGCCTTGATGCCGAACACGCGCTTGTGTCCGACATCATGCTCCGGCTTGCCGGGCAGCAGACTGGCGAAACGGTACAGCGCCGGTGCATCGACCGGGTTGAGCATTCCGACCGACGCCCATTTTCCTTTGCCGCACCACTTGAGCAGGCGACGCCACGCCGCATCGGGCAACAGGTGGATGAAGGGCAGGCGCGACTTGAATTCGATCGGGTGGCGGCGGTTGGCCGTAGCGACGAACACCCCCTTGCGCGCGACGCGGTACATTTCGGCCACCAGCGCGTACTGCCGCTCGGTACCCCCGCTGTGCTCGATGACTTCATTGCAGAACACCCAGTCGAAGGCGCCGTCGGGATACGGCAGGCGCGTATCGGGTGCCTTGCGCGCGAGTGCAGGCGGCTCCATCTCGCACGCGGTCATGCGCATGCGCTCGGGCAGGTCGCTCCAGGCAAACAGGTAGTCGCTGTTGTCGAACAGCGTCGAGGGCTTCATGTAAAGGTTGAGCACGGTCCCTTCCGGTGCGGCCTGACGGAATGCAACGAACGCGTCGAACAGCTTGCGGCGTTGCGACGACAGGATTCTTTCAACGCCAACGCGCGCCGGAACACTGTATTCCGGATTGGCTGCGTGCTTCAACATTCTCCCTCCCTGACATGGCCAGCCGAACAACGTGAACATTATTCAACGTGTATGCAGAGGCAAGATTGTGGAAGCACAAGGAAGATGCCGCGCCGCCTTGCTGCATTGATCCAGCGGAACATTGTCTTGCGGAAGCTGTCTATCCGGCGATCAATTTTTCCGGAGGACATCATGCTCAGTATCCGTGTGGGAGACACCGTCGCTTTCAAGCGCAGTGTCGCGCAGAAGTGCAATTCCGGCGATGTGGCAGCCTTCCGCGGCGTAGTCACAGGCATCGCCGGCGAATGGCTCTTCCTCGAAGACCTCGCAGGCCGCGCCCGGGTGATGCCGATTGCGAGCATGTGCCGTGTGGCCGGCAACGGCGTCATCCTCGAGCTCGTGTAAGCTTTCCGTTCCCTGATGCAGGTTCTTCATGCATCTGCTTTGAGCCGTCTCAATGATCGGTGCGCCGCATCATACGTAGCTGGTGATTCGCCAAGCGCGGCCCTATAGTGAATCCGAGCGCGCATTCCAGGGAGGCGTCTTACGACACTTTCATCGGAGGCAAGTCATGAAGAGAGCCCTGGCAGTCCTGATCGTCATGCTCACCACCGGCTGCGCCGGCATGGGCGGCATGCACAGTTCCGGGAATTCGAGCGGAGCAGGCGCGGATTCCTACCGTCCGAACGTTGGTCCGGCGTATCAGCGCATGGACAGTTCATTCCACCCCTACTTCGGCGGCTAGACACCGCAGAAGCATCAAAGAGCAGCGCCGCATTCCCGGGGAAGGATGCGGTGCGCTCGGTTTCGGAAAGCGTCTTGCTTCCCGCAGGCTTCCATTCAGACCGTCAGGTCGATCTGCTGCACGGTGCCGGCGCGGCCATTCTCCCAGAGGTACATGCCGGTGCTGCGCACCACGCCCAGTTCCTGGTTGGTATCGTCCTTCAGTTCGAACGGCGTTTGCGCACGGCCGAGATAGATCGCGCCCACGCCATGGGACTTGGCGGTCTGCAGTGTGCCGCCGCCCTTGTCATCTTGCATCCACACACGCAGCTGCGCGAATACCGGGTCGTTGTCGTCGATCCAGCCATTGCCGTCGCTGTCTAACTCCGCAAGCTCGGCAAAGCCATCTCCGCTGGCGGGGCCGAACAATTCCTTGCCCGAGTCGACCTTGCCGTTGCCGTTGCGGTCGAGCGCGAGATAGCCGCGGTTCCCTGCCAGCAGCGGCACCTGTTCCCTGGTGCCGTCGGCGTCGAGATCGAAGCTGAAGCGGCGGTTCTGCAGCTGCGCCGCGGTGCCGTCGAAATTGATGACCAGCGGGTCCTTGCGCACCGCATCGCCCGCACGCAGCGACACCGATGATTCTTCGCGATAGCTGCGGAACATCGCCATATCGAGCTGCAGGCTGATTTCCTTGCCGTCGGCGGTACGCACGATTCCTTCCGCGCGGAAGGTGGTGTGCTCCATCTCCTCATGCACTTCGTGCCGGTCGTAGGCGACGCCGAAGCCGGCGCGGGGCGGCGGCGCAGGCCGCTCCGGCGCCTCGGACGAGGGCTCCTCGGCAGGCATGTCGTCCGGTGAAACGGTCTTTACCTCGAAGCCGGTCAACATCTCCACCACGAGCTTGATGAAGTAGAGCACCGGGTCGTCCTCCGCCTTCTTGACGATCTCCTCGACCGCTTGCGCTTCCGCAGGCGCAGGTGCGCGAGGAGCCTCGGCCGCAGCGGCTATGCGCCCGGCCTCGGAAATGGCGACGAGCGGCGGCCCGCCACCGGGCTGTGCCACCGTCTCGGGCGGCGCATCGCCGACCCACGCGCGCAGGCTTTCACGCACTTCGGTGCGCTGCATGGCGTGATGCGACGCATTGAACTGCAGGCTGGAGGATTCGATCTTCATGGCAACCCCTTGGCGAGAAGACATGAGTCTTGTATCGACGGCTTGCGGAGAAACTTGAACGCAAGCCAATGCCGTTCCGGCAAGCTTTGTTGCCGCCCCGCGACTGCCCATATCGAATTCCCCGGAAGAAGGTTCTCCGGCGGCAATTCACGCATACAATCTGCGCTGGCGTCCGCTTGCAGGACGGCGCAGGACACTATGGAACAGTTATTGACCGTGCTTTACGGCGCGTCGGGAATCGCGGCCTCGGCTCTTTATATCCCCCAGATCATCCGATATCACCGCGACCCGGGGTCGCGCGCCTCGATCTCGCTGCTCGCCTGGGGCGGCTGGATCGTCATTGCCGCCGTCACCATCGCCTATGCGTTGTATGTCGTCAAAAGCACGCTCATCGCCGCGGTTGCCGGGCTGAACGTGCTGGCGCAGCTGACCGTGCTTGCCTACGGCGTACGCGCCCGGATGCGCGCCCCGGCACCTCCAATGCACGCCTCCGGTGCGCATTTGCGCGGCGCCGCACACCTCGGCAAAATCCCTCCGCAGGGGAAGGCAAGCGTCCTATAATCGGTTCTGTTTCCAAGCCTGCCGTGCCCTGCGCGGCATATCCCGTGCCGTGAAGCCGCCCGTCACCGAAACTCTCCGTCCGTCCCGTTCCAGGCGCCTGCTGGCGGCGGCGCTGCTTGCGCTTGCGGTGACGCCGGCGGCGGCGGCGTTGCCCGAGGTGCAGGTCGGGGTGGGCCTGACCAAGCCGCCTTACATCATGGGCCCCGGCAAGGGCGGCATTGAATACGAGATCGCGGAGAAGGCGCTGGAAGCGGGCGGCTTCCGCATGGTGGCGCAGCATCTGCCGCCGGCGCGTGCGCTGGCGCTGGTACGCGCCGGCAAGCTCGACGCCATGCTCACCGTGGACGAGGGCATCGGCGGCAGCGATTTCTTCTCCGACACCTACATGCACTACCAGAACGTCGCAACGACGCTTGCCAGCCGCGGCATTCGCCTGCGGGGGGTGGGCGACCTGGAGCAGTATTCCGTCGCCGCATTCCAGAATGCGAACCTCATCCTCGGGCCGGAGTTCAAGGCGCTGGCGGAACATCACCGCGACTACAAGGAGCACCCGCAGCAGATCACGCAGAACCGCCTGCTGTACACCGGCCGCGTCGATGTGGTGGTCGGCGACCGGCTCATCTTCCGCTACCTCAATCGCTACGTCGATCCGGCGATCGATGCGCGCCAGCCGCTGGTGCATCACATGATCTTCAAGCCGAGCGCGCGCAAGGCTGTCTTCCGCGACCCGGCCCTGCGCGACGCCTTCAATGCGGGCCTGAAAATAATTCGTAAGAACGGCGTCTACGCCGGCATCTACAAGAAGTACAACGAACCGGTCGAACCCTGAGAGACAGGAGCCTTCTTGGATAAACGTGCTTTCCTGGCTACGGCGGCGGCTAGTGCCGCCGCCGTAGCCGCTCCATCGCAGGCCGCTC
Source organism: Noviherbaspirillum sp. (assembly GCF_035654295.1). GTDB lineage: Bacteria > Pseudomonadota > Gammaproteobacteria > Burkholderiales > Burkholderiaceae_D > Noviherbaspirillum. Next base: position 11,293 of record NZ_DASRXF010000146.1, read on the forward strand.
CTGCCGCCACGCGCTCCCCCGTCCTCCTGACGGTCACCGGCGCCATCGGCCGCGCGAACCGGGGCCCGCTCGACCCGGCACTGGACCAGATGATGCAGAAGCAAGGCGTCCGCTTCGACAAGGGCTGGACTTTCGACTTCGCGGCACTGGCGGCACTACCCTCGGTGACGATCCGGCCGACACTGGAATACGATGGCAAGGCGCACGCGCTGCGCGGACCGTTGCTGTCGGATGTGCTGGCCGCGGCCGGCGTGCGCGGGGAACAAGGCGATGTCCTGATGCGCGCCGTCGACGGCTACGCTCCCGCCATCACGCTTGCCGACATGCGCAACTATCGCTTCATCGTGGCCACTCACCTTGACGGCAAGCCGATGCCGGTGGGCGGGCTCGGCCCGCTATGGGCCGTGTTCGACGCCGACCGCTTTCCCGAGGTCGCCGCCCGGGCGCTCAATGAACGCTTCGGCAACTGCCCTTGGGGCCTCTACCATATCGAAGTCAGGCATCCTGGCTAAAAAAAGCCGGCATGAATGCCGGCTTGCGAGGTTGCGGTCTGAGGAGTGGGAACGAACCGCAATGGGATTTATTCGAACTTGCCGCGCGCGAGGAAATTCATCAGCTTGTCGACTTCGCTGCGCTCCGGCGCGGCGGCCTGGAAGCTGTTGACGTACTTCTGGTAGGCCTGCGGATCGGTCTTGCTCAGCTCCGCGAACTCCTGCGCGGTCATCGGTTTCTGTGCCGCCTGAGGGGCGGCAATGGCGCTGACGGAAGCGGCGGGGTCCTGTGCCGCCCCGGCCATGCCGATGGCTTTCATGATCTCGGGACTCTGCAGCCCGATGGCGCAGATGCCGATCAGTAGCATGACCAGAAGCGTTTTCACCTTGTGTTCCTGCCTGTGCGAGGGGGTTGGGATTGCCGTGAAGGTAACACAGTGCGCGGCACCGATATATACCATGAATATGTGACAACACGGTTCAGGCTACACTCTCGGGCACGACGGACAACACGGGAGAACACCATGAAGATTGCTGTGGTCGGTTTCGGCGCGATCGGCGGCCTGATCGGCGCGCGCCTGGCTGCTGCCGGCGGCGAGGTCAGCGCGCTGGCACGCGGGGCGACGCTGGCGGCGCTCGATGCGCAAGGCGCACGCGTGATCGCGGACGGCAGACAGAGCAGCGTACCGGTGCGCGCATCGGCGGACGCGGCATCGCTCGGCGTACAGGACGTGGTGGTGATCGCCGTCAAGGCGACAGCGCTACCCGAGGTGGCAAGGCAGGTTGCGCCCCTGATCGGCCCGCAGACCATCGTCCTCACCGCCATGAACGGCGTGCCATGGTGGTTCTTCTCCAGCCCCGGGCTGCCGTATGCAGGGACGCGCCTGCCCTCCCTCGATCCCGACGGCGCGCTCGAACGCGCGATCCCTTCCGCCAGCATCGTCGGCTGCGTCGTGCACTTGTCCGCCTCCTGCCCGGAACCGGGGCTGGTGCGGCTCGGCTTCGGCAACCGGCTGATCCTGGGCGAGCCGGCCGGCGGCAGTTCGGAGCGGGTGAACATGCTCGCGTCGCTCCTGCAAAAGGCGGGCTTCGAGGTGGAGGCGAGCGAGGATATCCGCCGCGACATCTGGTACAAGCTGTGGGGCAACATGACGATGAACCCGGTATCGGCGCTCACCGGCGCCACCTGCGACCGCATCCTCGACGATCCGCTGGTGCACCGCTTCTGTCTGTCGGCGATGGCCGAGGCCGCCGCCATCGGTGCGAAGATCGGCTGTCCGATCGCACAGAGCGGCGAAGACCGGATGGAAGTCACGCGCAAGCTCGGCGCATTCAAGACCTCGATGCTGCAGGACGCGGAAGCGGGCAAGGCGCTGGAGATCGACGCGCTGGTGACCTCGGTGCACGAGATCGGCAAACTGACCGGCGTGCCGACACCGAACGTGGATGCCCTGCTCGGGCTGGTGCGTTTGTACGGGAAGACGCGCGGTCTATACCGATAGAGAACCGTAGGGTGAGTAGAGCACAGCGAAACCCACCAGCGCACAAAGAACGGTAGGGTGGGTAGAGCGCAGCGAAACCCGCCATGCGATCCGCCGCTGGTTCCACCGCCTAGAAGCACTGCATCCACGCCCCATTGCTCTGGCACAGCCGCCCGCCTTTGTTGAGATAGGTGCCGCCGGCGCCGCCGCCCTCATACCGCGCACCGCCACTCCAGCAGCCGCCGGGATCGCAGGCGGTGACGGGTGCCGGGACCGAGGGCACGGCAGGCTGAGCGGGCTGTGGAATGGACGGCATCGGCACCTGCGGCGCAGGCGGGGTGGACGGCAAGGGGCGCTCCACCAGTGCCGGCACGGCGCGCCGCGGCGGAACCTTTTTCTGCGCCGCCGGTTTGTCCTGCGGCTTGCTTTCCGTGACTTCGGTGCCGGCGCACGCGGCGAGCGGCAAGCTGCACAGGAGCATCAACACACAACGGATGGCAGGCATGGCGTCCTCCAAAAACCATTGGACTGCCGCGCGCGCAACTTTATCCGCGGCTGCCCAGTTCCTTGCGCAGGAAGTCCGGTACCTTGGCGGCGGCGATCGTATTGACGCGGGCCAGCAGCGCGGGGTCAATGCCGTCCACGCCATAGGTACGGCCAAGGTGCGCCGCCGCATGAATCAGCACATCCGCGCTCACTTGGGCATCGGCCTCCGCACGGTGCGCGGTGCCCTTGAAGCGGATGCCGAGCGAGGATGACAACGGGGAAAGCTTGTAGCTGGGCAAACCGGGAAACAGACGGCGCGAGAGCTTCAACGAACACACCGTCCTCTCATGCTCCGGGGCCAGCCCGAGGTCGCGCGCTTCGGCCCGCAGGAATTTCTCGTCGAAACTCGCATTGTGCGCGGCCAGCGTGTCGCGGCCGATGAAGCGCAGCAGCTCGGGCAGCACGGCCGATACGCACGGCGCGCCGTCGACCATTTCCTGCGTGATGCCGGTCAGGCTGGTGATGAAGGCCGGCACTTCCACGTGACAGTTCACCAGCGACACGAAGCGGTCGATGACTTGCCCGCCTTCGATCCGCAATGCGGCCACTTCCGTGATGCGCGCCCCCATGGCGGGACTGAGGCCGGTGGTTTCGAAATCGAGCATGACGATGGGGCGCAGGTACATGATGCGTGGCGGGACAGGAAGGAAGGGCTGATTCTACGGCAAGCGCGCCAGACAAGCGTGGCCGGAATGGCAATTAATGCACGACGCCCGCCGCCATCATCAGTTCCGCGCCCTGCTGGCGCACGGCGACCCGGTTGCGTCCCTTTTCCTTGGCTTCATACAGGGCCGCGTCCGCGGCAGCGACCAGCGTGGACGGCTGCGTGCTGCCCGACGGATGCATGGCGGCCACGCCGAAGCTGGCGGTGACGCCGGGCGCGACGCGCGAAGTGGCATGCGGGATCTGCAGGTCGATCAGCGCGGCGCGCATGCGCTCGGCCAAGGCCGCGGCATCCTCCTCCGCGGTGGCAGGGAGCAGCACGACGAATTCCTCGCCGCCGAAGCGCGCGACGAGGTCCGCCGGGCGCTGCGCAATGCCGCGCAGGCACCGGGCGATCTGCTGCAGGCAGGCGTCGCCGGCCTGGTGTCCGTAGTGGTCGTTGAAATTCTTGAAGCAGTCGACGTCGACCATGACCAGCGACAGCGACGTGCCGTCACGTCGCGCCCGCCCCCATTCGATCTCGAGCCGGCGGTCGAACTCGCGGCGATTCGCCACTTGGGTCAGCGCGTCCTCGGACGACAGGCGGCCCAGCAGTTCCACCGCATGGCTCAGTTCCTCGTTGCGCTCCTGCTCGCGCATGCGGGCGAAGTAGGCGCGCCGCTGATCCTGGTCCATGCGGAAGTTGGCGATCAGGCTGATCGTGACGGCGGCGAAGCAGAACAGCCAATTGTTGAACCGGACTTCCGGCGGCATGCTCTGGATGCCGGCCAGGGCGCAACCGTAAATGATCGTCATTACCACCGACGTGGCCAGCGCGCTGCGAAAGCGCAGGCTGACGACGATATTGCCGAACAGGACGATGAGGGTGAGGCCGGTCTGGTAATGCGCGGCATTCGGATGGCTGCTGAAACCCGCGATCCACGGCAGGCTGACGCCCGAGGCGACGATGGCCCCCGCCAGCGCTGCTTCACGCCATGCCGGGTGGCGGATGCGATAGACGAAGAACGTGCACAGCAGGAGCAGCGGTACGACCACGAGGAAGCGCACCGCCCACGCCTTCTCGTAGGCGTCCGGGATCATGACGCGGTCGCTGACGGCGAATGCGCTGTATAGCAGGACAGCGGCGATGCCGGTACGGCGCAGGCGCCGCTCGCGCATGCGATCCATTTCGAGCTGGTACGCGGCCTCGACCTGTTCAGGGAACTTGCGGCGGCGGCCCCAGAAGCTCTGCTCGCGTTCTGCCTGGGGTGCGGCGGGTGTTTCGTCGGTGATGTTTTCCATGGAATGTGTGTTCAAAATGCCTTCATGTAGCGCATCGCGATCAATGCCTCCGCCGGGGCGTCCGCGAGGTTGTTCGGATTGCGGCGCACCAGCAAGGTCATGCCGAAGGTCGCGCCGTAGCCGGCCGGCGTCGTGTAATTGAGCTGGGCGCGCATCTCGCGGCCGACCGGCACCATCGAGAACACGAGGCGTTCGCGGTCGCTACCGCTGGTGCGCGACAGGACGTCCATCACGATGCGCCCGGCATAGGCGCGCATCGGCTGCGACAGCGACACGCTGAGCCGGTCGCCACGACGCATGCGGTCGGCGGCGACCACCGCGAAGGAAAAGGCGTTGGTGCGGGCCTTGGAAATTTCGGTGACCAGGCTGTCGCTGCTGCGCATGCCCGGCGTCACGCCGTAGGCTGCCTGGCCGGCAATGGCCAGCTTGGGCGCGAGCATGTAGGCGCCGGCCAGCTGCAGCGCGCTGGTCGAGGCGCGCGAACCGAGCGAGAGCGCGGAGGTGGACCAGGAGCCGAGGTAGGCATTCGATTCGCGCGTCTGCGACATCGACAGCGACAGCGCGGCGTGGCCGAAGGAACGCGAAATTTCGAGCAGCCCGGCATTCGCTTCCGGCAGGCCGGTTGCGGTGTGAGGGCTGTCTTGCGACGCCAGCCATTGGCCGGGCCCTCCACCGAGCACGCCGATGCGAAGCTTCAGGCCGCCGACCCTGCGCGCAAGCGCCGCGTGCGACGGCGCGGGCACCAGCGAGAAATAGGGATTGGCCAGCGCATCGTCCTGCGCCAGCGGCAGGCCACCGTCGAGTTCCAGGGCGGCGACGCCGAAATGCTGCGGCGCCGGGCCGCCGATACCGAGCGAGATTTCGCTGTCTTCCGTACCGCGCGCCTGCAGTGAGAACGACGACAGGCGCCGCAGCCGTCCGTGCACGGGCGACCACCGGCTTTCCACCGCCGACGACAGGCTGATGCCGTTGCCGAGCACGCTTTCCGCGACTTCCACGCGGCTGTCTGCGCTGCCCATCGCCTGTTCGATGGACATCGGCACGGGGCGGGCCACGGTGGCGCCGAGGTCGACGCCGAAGTCGCGCTGGAAATCGTCCAGGCCGGTCACCCGCAGCTGACCCGTGGCGGCCAGCTGCCACAACATGCTGGTGGCGGCCGAAGGCTGCAGCGAACCGGCGAGCACATTGATGGTGCGGCCGTTGAGCGTGGTGGTGGTCAGCGCGCCGACCGGCTGCAGTGCCTTCTCGATATTCAGCAGGCCGCGGCCGTACACCGGATCGATGCCGGGCGCGCCGAGGTCGGATGCGGTGACGAAGAGGATGGTGGCGACCTGGTCGGCGCGCAGTGCCGGCCACATCTGCACGAGCAAGGCGGCCGCGCCGCTCACCACGGGGGCGGCCATCGAGGTGCCGCTCTTGGTTGCATAGCGGTCGTGCGGCGCCGCGGACAGTATGCCGGTGCCGGGCGCGACCAGGTACCAGGCGGCTGCGTCTCCTGCGCGATTGGAGAAGGAGGCGATACGGTTCTGCGCATCCACCGCACCGACCGCGATGATCTGGTTGTTTGCCCACGACTCCCTGGCGAAATTCGCCGGCCATCCCGGGTTGGCGCCGCCGGCATTGCCGGCCGATGCCACCAGCAGCATGCCGGCGCGCACCGCTTCCTGCGTGGCGCGCGCATCGTAGGCTTGGGTGCTGCTGACGCTCATGCTGGCGATCGCTGCCTTGCCGACCAGGTGGCGCAGGCCGCGGTCGAGCACGGCTGTCGAGCCGCTGCTGCTGTCGGGCAGCACCTTTACCGGCAGAAGCGAAACTTCGTAGGCGACGCCGGCCATTCCGCGGCCGTCACGCCCCGCACCCGCGATCCCTGCAACATGCGTGCCGTGGCCGGAACGGTCGCTGACATCCATGCTCCCGGTGACGGCATTGAAACCGGGCAGCAGCCGGCCGGCGAACTCGCGGTGCCGTACATCGATGCCGGTGTCCAGCACGCCGATGGTGACGCCGCGCCCGGCGATGCCGCGCAGATGAGCGGCGCCGGCGCGTACCTTGTCGAGGATGGACGCAGCGTTGCTGCGCTCGGTATCGGGAAAGAGGGCGGCGCTGGTTTTATCCTGACCCTGCGCCGGCGGCGCGACCGCTGCCAGCACAGCCAGTGCAAGCGCACCGGGCGGGAATGGATTGGTGGTCAACATGGTTCGCCTTTCTCCGACAGTACCGACGGAAAAAGGGCGGCGCTTTACCCGCGCCGGTGCCGCCGGCGGGTCTGCCCTCTCTGCCCTTAGGACCTGCGATGTCTCCCTCGCTTGCCCTCACGTCATATTTCCATTGTGCATCGTAAATCTCAAATTGCAAATGAAACAGACGGACGGACGGAGGCGCAAGTCGCCGCGCGACAACAGGAAGCCGCATGCGAATGCGGGGGCGCAGAGAAAATGAAGAAAAAGAAAAGACGGTTTGCCAATATCACTCGTGCAGGCGATGCACGCGCGCCTCGTCCGGCATGCGCTCTTCCAGCCACTCGCGCCAAACGGCGAGGAGCACCGCGACGATCACCGGCCCGACGAACATGCCGACCAGGCCGAAGGCGCCGAGGCCGCCGAGCACCGCGAACAGCACCAGGATGAACGGGATCTGGGCAGCGCTGCTGATGACCAGGGGCCGGATCAGGTTATCCACCCAGCTCACCACGAGCGCGCCCCACAACAGCAGGCCGATGCCTTCCAGCGTCTCGCCGGTCATCAGCAGCCACACGCCGAGCGAACCCCAGATCACCGGCGCACCGAAGGGAATCAAGGCGATCAGTGCAGTGAATGCGCCCAGCAATGCCGGGGCGTGGATGCCGGCGGCCCAGTAGCCGAGGCCGGCAAGCGTGCCCTGCGCCAATGCGGTCAGCACCAAGCCGTAGAGCACTGCCTTGGTGGTGGCGCCGATGGCTTCCAGGTAGCCCTCGGCGCGCGGACCGACGAAACGCCGCATGACCCGCCGCACCTGGTACAGCAGTTTCTCGCCGTCGCGGTAGACGAACAGCACCGTCAGCACGGCCAGCGCCATCTTGGCGGCATTGCGGCCAACGCCGCCCACCAGTTCCGCCACCTGCCCGAACCAGTTCTGCGCCAGCTGCAGCGCTTCCGTGCGCAGGGCGGCGGGATCGCCGGCGATCCGGTCGAAAATCTGCTGCAGGCGTTCGCCCACCCAGGGAATGTTCTTGATGATCGAAGGCAGCCGTTGCGGCCCTTCGTTGATGTAGCCGGACACCGCCTGGTAGGCGAGGATGAACTCGTTCTGCAGCAGGCCGATCAGCGCCAGCAGCGGCAGGACGAAGGCGGCCGTGAGCAGCAGCGTCATCAGCAGCGCGCTGGCCGTCGGCGCGCCGTGCAGGCCGCGCCGCAGCCGCGCATAGATCGGCCAGGTGGCATAGGCGAGGATCAGCGCCCAGACCACCGGCACGATGAACCAGCGCAGCGTCAGGTAGGAAAGGATGAAGAGCCCGCCGAGCAGCAGCCAGAGCAGGACCATGCGCGTCACGCCGATCGAATCGCGTGTTGTCATCTCGTGGAGTTCAAGTCATTCGCAACGCCATTGTGCGCCCTGCGCCGTGCCGCCGGAGCGAGGAAGATCAATCGAAGTCGAAGAGTTCGCCGAGGAATCCCTTTTTCTTGCGGTGGTGATAGTCGCGCTTGTGATGGTCGTCATCCTTGTAGTAGTCGTGACGGGCATAGGTGCGCTCGTCGCGCTGCGGCCCGGCGGCCTGCCTGCCGAATCCTTCCGGTGCGGCTGCAGGAGCGGCCGCAGGAGCAGCCGCCGAAGCGGAGCGATCGATGATCTTGTCCAGCTCGCCGCGGTCGAGCCAGACGCCGCGGCATTGCGGGCAGTAATCGATCTCGATTCCTTGCCGTTCGGACATGACGAGCTGGGTGTTGGTACAGACGGGACATTGCATCGGGAATCTCCTGAAAAAAACGGACCGGGCCGCAGGTTGCGCTGCGGCCCGGCCGGCGTGTTCACTGCGTCATGCGGCGCAGGACGGTGCGGCCCACGCGGTCGACGGCGCGGTTGATCGCGACGTACATGTCGGCCTCGGTATCCTCGGTCACGATGTCGGGCGCGCCGGACACCGTGATGTGGACGCTGCACTTCTTGTCGACGCCGCCGCGCGGCCCGTTCACATCCGCCAGCCGGACCGACACGCGCTGTACGCGGTCCGCCGCATGCTTGAGCGCGAAGCGCAGGCGGCGCTCGGTGTGCTCGGTGAGTGCTTCAGTCAGCGGAAACCCCTGGGCATGGACATCGACTTTCATGACAACCTCCTGAGTGTTCTTGGTTTGGGCCGCCGCTGCTTTTGCGCCGGCCTTGAATCCACTATAGCCTGCGCCTTGCCTGTTTAAAATTCGAATATCATGTTCATTCGATTCGAAAAAACCGAACAGTCATGAGTGCCATCAATTACAAGCATCTGCACTATTTCTGGGTGGTCGCCAAGTGCGGCGGTATCGGCCGCGCCAGCGAGCAGCTGCATCTCACGCCCCAGACCATCAGCGGACAGATCACGCTGCTGGAGGAATCGCTCGGCGCGGCGCTGTTCGACCGTGTGGGCCGGCACATTGCGCTCAACGAAACCGGGCGCATGGTATTCAGCTATGCGGACGAGATCTTTTCGCTCGGCGAGGAACTGGAGGACATGCTGCACCACCGCCCCGGCGACCGGCCGCTGCAGTTTTCCGTCGGCGTCGTGGACTCGGTGCAGAAGTCGATCGCCTACATGCTGCTGGAGCCTGCGCTGAAATTGCCCGAGACCCTGCGCATGGTGTGCCGCGAAGGGAAGCTGTCGACGCTGCTGGCCGGCCTGGCGATCCAGAGCTTCGACATCGTCATCGCCGACGGCCCCATGCCGCCCAACAGCAACGTGCGCGGTTACAGCCACCTGCTCGGCGAATCCGGCGTCGCCTTCTTCGCCGCGCCCGATCTGGCGAGGCAGTTGAAGAAGGGCTTCCCGCACAGCCTGGACGGCGCGCCCTTCCTGCTCCCGGGAGAAGACGCGGCGCTGCGCCCGCGCCTGCTGCGCTGGTTCGACCGGGAACGGATACGGCCGCGCATCGCCGGCGAGTTCGACGATGGCGCGCTGCTCAAGGAATTCGGGGCCGCGGGCGCCGGCGTCTTCTGCATGCCCTCCTCCATCGCCGCGCAGATCAAGCGGCAGTATGGCGTGGCGGAAATCGGCCGCAGCGGCGAGGTCACCGAGCAGTTCTACGCGATCTCGGTGGAGCGCAGGCTGTCGCATCCGGCGGTGGTAGCGATCAGTTCGGCCGCGCGCAAGCGCGGGGCACGGGCAATCCGGACAGGCCTGCGGCAAAATTGATCTGGAACAAAGAAATCCTTACCCTTCTGCATCACTGTGTGCCCATGCTACCTGCCTACATTTCCCATCCCGACTGCAGCAAGCACGACATGGGCGCGCTGCACCCGGAGTGCCCCGAACGCATCGATGCGATCCGCGACCATCTCCTGATCAAGGGCTTGCTGGAGTTCATGCAGCCGCACGACGCGCCGCTGGCCACCGAGGAACAGCTCGGGCGCGCCCATGCCATCCATCATGTGCACGAACTCGCCGCCAAGGTACCCGAGTCCGGCTATGCACAGGTCGACCCGGATACCTGGATGAACCCGCATTCCTACCAGGCGGCACTGCGCTCGGCCGGCGCCGCCGTGCTGGCAACCGACCTCGTGTTGCGGGGCGAGGCACCGGTGGCCTTCTGCAACGTGCGTCCGCCCGGCCATCATGCCGAGCACGACGCGGCGGGCGGGTTCTGCTTCTTCAACAACGTCGCCGTCGGCATCCGCCATGCGCTGGACGTGCACGGGCTGGAGCGCGTGGCGCTGGTCGACTTCGACGTCCACCACGGCAACGGCAGCGAAGACATCCTGTGCGGCGACGGGCGCGTGCTGATGTGCTCGACCTTCGAACGCGACCTCTATCCGTTCTGCGGCGATGAACCGCGCGGCACGAACATGGTCAACATTGGACTGCCGGCGCGTTCCGGCAGCGATGCCTTCCGCGAGGCGGTGGACTGGGGATGGATACCGGCGCTGGATGCCTTCCGCCCGCAGATGATCTTCATCTCCGCCGGCTTCGACGCGCACCGCGAAGATGACATGGGCAACCTCGGCCTGGTCGAAGCCGACTATGAATGGGTGACCCGCAAGGTGATGGAAGTGGCGCAGCGGCACGCGAAGGGACGGGTAGTGTCCTGCCTCGAAGGCGGCTACGTGCTCTCGCCGCTGGCCCGCAGCGTGGCCGCGCACGTGAAGGTATTGATCGGCGCGGATTGAAGCAATAGCGGCAGGCGGCCATCCGTGCGCAGACATGGAGCCGTACTGCAGTGCAGTCAACAACATTACGACGATTAGCATGGACAGGCACTATCTGAATCCCCTGTTCTCGCCGCGCTCGGTGGTGGTCTTCGCCGGCGACGAGAACGATCCTGCCTCGCAGGTTTCCTATGGCCGCCACGTGGCGGAGCAGTTGCGCAGCAGCGGCTACGCCGGGCCGGTGCGCTTTCTCGACATCGCGTCGAGCGGCACGCTGGCCGAACTGGCGGAAGCCAAATTCGACCTCGCGATCATCGCCCTGCCCCACGCGCAGTTGACGGCGGCGCTTGAAGTCGCCGCGCGCATCGAGAGCAAGACGGCGCTGATCCTGTCTTCCGGTGTCGATGCGAAGCTGGCGGCGCAACTGCATGCGATCGCCCGCCAGCACGGCATCTACCTGCTCGGACCGAACTGCCTGGGCTTCCAGCGCCCGAAGCTGTCGCTCAATGCCAGCGCGCTCGGGCCGCTGGCGCAGGCCGGCGGACTGGCGCTGGTATCGCAATCCGGCGCGGTGTCATCCTCCATCCTCGACTGGGCGGTGAAGAACGGCGTGGGCTTTTCCGCCGTCGTGGCGCTCGGGCCGAATACCTCGGTCGACATCGCACAAGTGCTCGACTTCCTCGCCGACGATCGCAGCACGCAAAGCATCGTGGTCTATCTCGAAGGCATCCGCAATGCGCGGCGTTTCATGAGCGCGCTGCGTGCCGCCGCCAACGCGAAGCCGGTGTTCGTGCTGAAGGCCGGACGCAAGCCGGCGGGCTCGACAGCGGCACTCACCCACTCCGGCGCCATCGTCGGCAGCGACGATGTGTTCGACGCAGCACTGCAGCGCGCCGGTGCAGTCCGCGTGCGCACCTTCGTGCAACTGTTCACCGCGGCCAAGGGGCTGTCCGCACGCAATCTTCCCGTCGGCAATCGCCTGGCGGTGGTCAGCAATGGCGGCGGCCCGGGTGTGCTCGCCGCCGACTGGGCCGATGAGCTCGGGCTGGAACTGGCAAGCCTGCCGCCTGAAGCGGCCGCCGCGCTGGCGCCCCAGCTTTCGCCCCAGGCCAGCCTGCAATCGGTGATCGATCTCGGCGAAGAGGCCGACCCGGCGCACTACGGCGCGGCGGTCAAGGCCTGCGCGGCGTCGCAGAATATCGACGGCATCCTCGTGATCCTGTCGCCCAAGCCGGAGCTCGATACGGCCGCCGTCGCACAGGCGCTCGCCGACATCCATCCCGACCTGGGCAAGCCCTTGCTGACGTGCTGGATGGGCGACGAACGCGCCGCCGCGGCGCGCCAGATCCTGTCGCGCGCGACCATCCCCACCTATCGCACGCCGGAAGCGGCGGTGGATGCTTTCCACAACATCGCCTCCTTCCATCAGAACCAGCGGCTGCTGTACCAGACGCCGCCGCCGCTGTCGCAGCTTGCCAATCCGGATCTCGAAGGTGCCCGCATCCTGGTCGAGAGCGTACTGACGGAACGGCGCAAGGTGCTGACCGAAATGGAATCGAAGGCGCTGCTGTCGGCCTTCCATATCCCGGTCACCAAGACCATCCTCGCGCGCTCGGCGAGCGAGGCGATCCTGGTGGCGAACCAGCTCGGCTACCCGGTCGCGCTGAAGATCGATTCGCCGGACATCACGCACAAGTCGGACGTGCAAGGCGTGGCGCTGAACCTGCAGAATGCGGCGGCGGTGCGCGACACCTGGCAGGACATGATGGCGACCGTGGCGCGCCTGCGGCCGGACGCGCGCATCAACGGCGTGACGATCCAGAACATGTCGGGCAAGCCGCAGGGCCGCGAACTGTACATCGGCGTGAGCACCGAGGAGCCCTTCGGCCCGGTGATCTCCTTCGGCGCGGGCGGCACGATGATCGAGCTGATCAACGACCGGGCGATCGAACTGCCGCCGCTCAACCAGTTTCTCGCGCAACGCCTGATCGGCCGCGCGCGCTGCGCGGAAACGCTCGGCCACTGGCGCGGCGCGCCGCCGGCGCAACGCGAGGCGGTGGAGCAGATCCTGCTGCGTGTGTCGGAAATGGTGTGCGCATTGCCGCAACTGCGGCACATGGACATCAACCCGGTGATCGTGGATGCCGCCGGCGCGCTGGTGGTGGATGCGCGCATCGTCATCGACCACGCGCCGCATGGCACCGACAATTTCCCGCACCTGGCGATCCTGCCCTATCCGTCCGAGCGGGAACAGGAGTGGCCGATGCGCGGCGGCGGGCATTACGCGGTGCGCCCGATCCGGCCGGACGATGCGCAGATGCTGCAGGATTTCGTGCGCCGCATGTCGCCGGAGAGCCGC
>NZ_DASRXF010000147.1:0-7372 GCF_035654295.1 Noviherbaspirillum sp.
TCATCTCCATATCGGCGTCGGGCTGGTGTTCCGCACTGCTTTTCAGCCACGGCGCGGCGTAGACGATCACGTCGTCGATCTCGGGGATGAAGCTTGCGACGGCAGCGCCGCTGGATGAGGTGAGAAGGGTAATTTCACTGCCGGGAAACGACTGCTTCAGTGCGCGGATGGCGGGCGTGCTCATCAGCACGTCGCCCATGTAGTCCAGGCGTATGCAGAGGATCCGTTTCGCCTGTTGCCAGCCGGCGGCCGTCATGACGCGGCCGCTCCGCCCATGCTGCCGGGGCGCAGGGCATCGGCCTCGGCGATCATGGTTGCGGCGGCATACAGGTCAGAAGCGGTGAGGTGCGGCGTGCGCAGCGGCGACATCTTCCATTCCGTTTCGTTGCCGTTATCGATCAGCACCGTGCGGCACCCGGCGCGGCGGCCGGCCTCGATGTCATGCAGGATGTCGCCGATCATCCATGACTGCCACAGGTCGACGCCGTGCTCGCGCGCGGCGCGCAGCAGCATGCCCGGCATCGGCTTGCGGCAAGTGCAGGGGATCGCGTAGCGGCTCACCACCCCGTCGGGGCTGTGCGGGCAATAGTAGAAGCCGTCCAGCGTCACGCCGTACTGCGCGAGCTGTTCGGCGATACGGTGTTCCACCGGCCCGAGCGCACACTCGGTGAACAAGCCCTTTGCCACGCCCGCCTGGTTGGTCACGACGAACAGCGCGTAACCAAGCTGGCGCAGAATCTGCAGGCCCTGGCCTGCATGCCAGGTCAGTTCGACCAGGGCCGGGTCGATGTTGTAGGGCACGTTCTCGACGAGTGTGCCGTCCTTGTCCAGGAAAATGGCGCGCATGCTGTTGTCGGGCCGTCAGGCGATCATGGCCAGGACGTCTCCTGCATCGGCAGCACCATGACTTCCGGGATGACCGTCTGCTCGGGCAGGAGCAGGACGGACTTCACGGCGACGGCGACGTTCACCGGGTCCTGCAGCGTGGCGGTGTCGATATCGGGGAAGCGGTCCAGCAGGAAGGGCGTGCGCATGCCGCCGGCCAGCACGGCCGTGACCTTGATCTTCTTCGGGCGCAGTTCCGCGTGCAGCGCATGCGACAGGCCGAGCAGGCCCCACTTGCTGGCATGGTAGGCCGAGGCATTGGGCCAGGCGCGCTTGGCGGCGGTAGAGGCGATGTTCACGATGTGACCGCCATCCTTCATGTGGCGCGCCGCGTACTTCGACAGCAGGAAGGGACCGTAGAGGTTGGTGCGGATCACGCGGTCCCAGTCGCTGTAGGACAGTTCCTCGATGGACTGCGTGACATCGGTGCCGGCATTGTTGAGCAGTACGTCGATGCGGCCGAAGCGGCTCACGGTCTCGTCGATGGCGCGCTCCGCGGCCACCGGATCGCCGACGTTGAAGCCGATCGCGTGCGTCTTGCCGGCCGAGGCTTCGAGCAGCGAGGCGACGGTCTGCGCGCGGTCCAGGTTCAGGTCGCCCACCACGACGTTGGCGCCGCAGCTCGACAGCACATGGCACAGCGCGGCGCCGAGTCCGCTGGCGCCGCCGGTGACGAGGATGGTCTTGCCGGCGAACAGTTCGGCTTCCGCCGGGTTCGGTACATAGCTCGATACGCTTGTCTTGTTCAAAATTCCCTCTCCATCAGTTCGAAAATGTCGATAGGTGTCCGCACACAGCGTAAGTCCGCGCCATGCCGTCCTCCTTGACGAAAACGGCATTCGCGGTCGAAAAAACGCCGCGCGGCGCGGTCAGCTGCGCAAGCTCACTTCACCGGACGCCGCCAGCGGCTGCATGGCGTAGCTGGTCGCCGGTTCGAGCACGCTTTCGTAGACGCTGGCGATATGGGACGCGACATTGCGCCAGGTGAAGTGCTGGTAGGCGCGCCGCATGCCGGCCCAGCCCATGCGCTGCGCGACGTGCGGATGGCGGTGGAGCCAGACGAGTTTTTCGGCGAGGATTTCCGGCGCATTGGGCGGCACCAGCAGGCCGGTCTCGCCATCGACCACGGTGGTCTTGATGCCGCCGACGGCAGTGCCCACGACCGGCGTGCCGCAGGCCATCGCCTCGACCGGCGTGATGCCGAAGGGCTCGTACCAGGGCGTGGTGACGAACACATTGGCCGCGCTGTAGTAATAGCGCAGCTGCTCGCGCCGGCGCTGGCCGGTGAAGGTGATTGTCTCCGACACGTTCAGCGACTGCGCCAGCGCCATCAGCCGTCCGAGTTCGGGCGTTGCGATCGGGTCCGGCTGCTCGGCATTGCCGCCGACCACCAGCAGGCGCACGGGCACCTGGTATTGGTGCTTGAGGATGGCCACGGCGCGGATCACGTTGTCGACGCCCTTGCGCGGCACCATGCGGCCCAGTTGCAGCACGATGAATTCATCCTGTCCGAGCCCGAGCTGCTGGCGCGCGTCCAGCGTGACGGGCCAGAACTCGTCGGGGTCGAAGCCGCAGGGAACGATGTCGATGCGGTCGCTCGGGGCGCCGTACAGCTGTTCCATGTCGGACTGGTCTTGCGGGCATTCGGCGATGATGCGGTCGGCTTCCTGCATCAGCCTCTCCTCGATGGCGAAGCGGATGTCCGGGAAGGCGTCCGCCTCCTTCTGGTTCAGCCTGCGCACGCGGCCGAGCGCATGGAAGGTCATGACGAAAGGAATGCCCAGAGTCTTCCTGACCTGCCGCGCCACCATGCCGGACATGAAGAAGTTCGCATGCATGAGGTCGTAGGGCAGCTTTTGCCGTCGCGCAAAACGGATCACGAAGCGGCCGAACTGTTCCATGAACGGCAGCATCGCTTCCTTTGGAACATAGTGCGCCGGGCCGGCAGGCACGTGGACGACACGCACGCCCGGAACCCAGTCCACCACTTGTTCCTGGAATTCCGAGTCGCGCCTGGTGAAGATGTCGACCAGGTAGCCGAGCCTCGCCAGTTGCCTGGCGAGCTGAGCGACGTACACATTCTGCCCGCCGCTGTCAGTGCTGCCGATCAAGGCGAGGGGAGATGCGTGTTCGCTGATAAGGGCAATTTTTCGCATGATTTTGTGGTTTCTTCGGTGGGTGAAAAGTGCTGCCTTGCATCCAAAGCAAACCATGTACCTAGTCGTTGAATTATTGGCATCTCCTTGCTTTGCGGGTGAAGGTTTGATGTTCCTCAGACAAATTCGCGCCGCAGGCAAGTAACAAATACAGCCGCATGTAAAAACTGCGGCGGCGTTTGCAATAAGCGCGCGGACAGCGACCGCTTGTGTTTCTGGCACGAGACCTGCATCCCTTGCCGGACGGAGCCGGCGCATGGCCGTCATCTTTCCCCGCGGCGAGGTGGCGACTTGCGCAGGAAAAACAAAGGTCAATCGAATAAGGAGATCAACATGTGGACTGATAAAGCGAAACTGACTCTGCTCGGCGCGTCCGTCATCGCGCTTGCGGCATGCGGTAGTTCCCCCAACCAGACATCCTCTTCCGCGACTTACCCGGCCACCACCACGACCACCAGCGCCAGCACCATCCCCACCACCACCACGACCAGCAGCGCGACGGGCTACGGCGTGGTGCAGGCGATCGATGTGATCCCGCGCGAGCAGGCGGGCGGCATCGGCCTGGGCACGGTGGCCGGCGCGGTCGTCGGCGGCGTGCTCGGCAACCAGGTCGGCAGCGGCTCCGGACGCAAGGCGGCGACGGTTGCAGGCGCGGTCGGCGGCGGTGTCGTCGGCCACCAGATGGAGCAGAACCGCGCCAGTGCCGGACAGGTGTACCGCGTGGCAGTCCGCATGGACAACGGCGCGGTGCAGACCCTGGCGCAGGAAGTGGCGCCGGGCGTGCAGGTAGGCGACCGGGTCCGGCTCGACAACGGCGTGATCGTCGAACGCTTCCGCTGATCGACGGCGGGGCGGGGCCTTGCCCGACCGAAGTGCAGGCGCGTGCGCCTGCACTTTTCATTTTTGGGAGAGAAAAAGATGGATGCAAACGAATGGAGGCAGGTGCTCGATGCGGCATGGCCGTGGCTGCGCATCCTCACGATCTGGGTGCTGGCCTGGGTCGTGCTGCGCATGATCCGGCGCGTGCTGCGGCTCCTGAAAACCTACATCATCGGACGCGCCGACCAGATGCGCGATGCGCGCCGCGTCGAAACGCTGATGAACGTGTTCCGCTACACGGCCAACATCGTGATCGTGGCGGTGGGCATCATGGCCACCCTGGGCACCGTCGGCATCTCGATCGCGCCCATCCTTGCCACCGCCGGCGTGGCAGGTATCGCCATCGGCTTTGGCGCGCAGAGCCTGGTGAAGGATTTCTTTACAGGGTTGTTCCTGCTGATCGAGGGACAGGTTAGCGAGGGCGACAACATCGAGGCCGCCGGCAAGAGCGGCTACGTGGAGCGCGTGACGCTACGGCACATCCGCATCCGCGATTACGACGGCAGCGTGCACTTCATTCCCAACAGCATGATCACCACGGTGACGAACCGCAGCCGTGATTACGCCTACGCCGTCATCGACATCAACGTGCCGCGCAAGGAAAACCTGGACCGCGTGTTCCGCGTGATGGAGCAGGTGGTGGAAGACATGCGCGGCGATCCGGCGGTCGGCCCGCTGATCCTCGAGGGTATCGACATGGCCGGCGTGGAGAAGGTGGAGGATGCGGCGGTCGGGCTGCGCTGCCGGATCAAGGTCACGCCATCGAAGCAGTGGCGCGTGCGGCGCGAGTTTCTGCGGCGCATGAAAGCCAGGATGGACAGCGTGGAGGAAGTGCAGTCGGCTGCCTGATTTTTTTACAGGCATGTGTGCAATCTTTACGCGACATTGTTGCCGTCGCCGCGCGAGCCCGTTGCCGCGCGCCGGGCACGGTTGTTGCGTTTCGTCCATCGGTGGGCCCGAACGGGAGGTGCCCCGTCCACGGATACGTTGTGACAGGAGTAAAGAACATGGCGATCAATGAACCGCATTCCCCGCGAGGCGATGCGCTGCGGCATGAGGAGGCCGTCAATTACAACATGCGCCGGGCGACGTTCCCGGCGATTCGCTGGGGTGCGATCCTGGCCGGCGTCGCCGTCGGCATCTCCGTGCAGCTTGCGCTGACCCTGCTGGGCATTGCGACCGGGCTGTCTATGACCGAGGTCGCGCAGGGCGAGGGCGTGGGCACCGGCCCGCTGATCTGGGCAGGCTTGAGCATGCTGGTCGCCGCATTCGTCGGCGGCTATGTCGCCGCGCGCATGTCCGGGCTCAAGCGCAAGGCCGACGGCGTGCTGCATGGCGCCGTGTCGTGGGCGGTGACCACCATCCTGTTCGCGGTCCTGGCCTCTTCGGTGGGCGGCACGCTGATGAGCGGCGTGTTCAACAACATGGGACAGCTGGCACAGGCCGGCGTCCAGGGCGGAGCGGCCGGACCGATCGCGGCCATGATGCAGTCGCAGGGCGCCAAGCTCGATGCCGCCTCCATGCAGCAGTTCCGGCAAATGGTGCAGGCGGGACAGCGCGAGCCGGCGATCCAGCTGCTCACCGGCCGGCTCGGCGTCGACCAGACGCGCGCAGCCGCCATCGTGGACCAGGCACTGATCATCACAGGCTCGCCGCAGGCGGCCTCCCCGCAAGGACGGCAGACAACTGAAAACGCGGTGCAGCGCGCCGGCACGGCGGCATGGGTAGTCTTCCTCGCCGTTGCGCTGGCACTGGCCATCGGCATCGGCGGCGGCGCGCTTGGCGCGGCAGGTTCGCGCCGCGTGAGCTGGACTTCTCCACAAACCTGAACCGGCGCAAACGGACGGAACGAGCATGCAACGTATATTGGGTGGAAGCCGGGCGCGGCCCGGAAGACCGAGAGGCGGGCCCCCGCGCTTTGCACGGCTGTCCGCCAACGACTCCAGCACGGCCGACCTGCTGTTCGGCTGCCCGGTCGTGACCGCGCACGGCGAACGGATCGGCACCGTGGACCACCTGATGGTGGACATCCTGACGCACCAGCTGCGTTACGTGGTGCTGGCGCGCAAGAAAAACGAAGCCCTGGTCTCCATCCCCTGGCACGCACTGTACTTCGATGCCGCGCAAGGCAGGCTGGTTTTCTACACGCTGTATTAGCCGTAAAAATTTCCACGGGGAAATAGAATTTCGATAGAATAAGGTATGTACCTTATCCGCCCCGTGGAAGGGCAGGCATGGAAGAGACCACTGCGCGATTGAATTCCGACTCGAATCCCGACTCCGTCGAACTTGAAAAATACCGGCGCGTCTTCCACGCCATGCCGGACTACGCCACCTTTTCCAATCTGCACACCGGCGTCTTCATCGACGTCAATCCCGGCTTCCAGAAACTGATCGGTTACCGCCGGGAAGAAGTCATCGGCCGCGCCTCTGCCGATATCGACCTGTGGGTACATGCCGGACACCGCCTGCGGATGATCGACACCCTGCTCGCGCAAGAGTCGATGACGATGGAAACGCAGCTGCGCAACCGCTGGGGTGAAATCCTCGATGTCGAGGGATCGTTTGCGCTGTTCCGCATGGACAGGGAAGACCTGCTGGTGGCCATCGTGCGCGATGTGACGGCCCGCAAGCGGCAGGAGCGGGAGCTGGAGCGTTACCGCACGTCATTGGAAAAGCTGGTCGAGCAGCGCACGCAAGAACTGGAGAGCACGCTGCAGAAACTCCGCCAGCTTGCGGCGCACGACGAGCTCACGGGCGTGGGCAACCGGCGCGACCTGAACGACAGGCTGGAGGCGGAATACCAGGCATTCAAGCGTACCCGCGTGCCTTTCAGCGTCGCCGTCTTCGACCTCGACAATTTCAAGACCGTGAACGACCGCTTCGGCCATGCAACGGGGGATGCGGTGATCAAGGCCTTCGCGGGCATCGTGCAGCGGGAAATGCGGGTGGTGGACTATGTCGCGCGTTATGGCGGCGATGAATTCGTGCTCATTTTGAAAGGCATCGGCGCGCAAGCCGCGCAGGTGCCGCTCGGGCGCATCCGCGACGCTGTGCTGGCCTATCCGTGGTCGACGCTGACCGGGGACATTGCCGTTTCCACGTCGGCCGGGGTGGCCTCGTGCAGCGAGGGCGAGACGGCAGACGATACCTTCCGCCGGGCGGACAAGGCCTTGTATGCGGCCAAGGTCCAGGGGCGTAACCGGATTGTGACGGCGGATGAGGGGTAGGGGGGGGCTGGTGGGTTTCGCTTCGCTCTACCCACCCTACGGTTCTCTATAAAGGACGGTAGATCCTATGAAGGGGTGAGCCAGTTGCAAAAGCTATCCTTAGAATTTGAAGTGCGACCAACAAATCGAGGAGAACGACATGCAACCGACTCACGAGAACGATTTTACGCTGAATGGGATGTTGACGGTGGCGCTGGAGCTGGCCAAGGGCAGCTGGAAGAT
>NZ_DASRXF010000148.1:0-6678 GCF_035654295.1 Noviherbaspirillum sp.
GCCGACGAACCCGCGCCGGTTGCGATGGTGGACGACATTTCCCTCGATGGGCTGGCGCCGCCGGCCGATGCAGGCGTCCCGGACCTCGGTGAACTGAACGACGAGCTGAGCCTGCCGGCGGAAGAACCGAAGGCGGAGACCCCGGCCGCAGACCCGCTGGATTTCGACCTCTCGGGCATCAGTCTCGAACTGAACCCGCAGGACGCAGCACCAGCGGCCGAGGAACCGGCTCCGATTGTCGAACTTGATTCGCTCGAGTCCGAGCTCGCTGCGCCCGCGTCCACAGAGTCGGCCGAGTCGTTCGAGGCGGCCGAGCCGGCCGCGAACGAACTCCCGGACCTGGACTTCGACTCGATGAACACCCAGATGCTCACCGACGACGTGGATGCCAGCAGTGCGGAGATGGCGACCAAGCTCGACCTTGCGATCGCCTACCAGGAAATCGGCGACAAGGAAGGTGCGCGCGAGCTGCTGGACGAAGTGATGAAGGGCGGCTCGCCGGAACAGAGCGAACGCGCCAAGGCATTGCTGCTCGAACTGGCGTAATACGTCGCGTTTTCTTTCGACGGGCGCAGCGTGAAGCTTGCGCCCGTTTTTCTTTCTCTACGAGGTCGATTTGAGGCGAATAGTGCTCGGAGTGCAGTACGACGGCTCGCCGTGGCGCGGCTGGCAGACCCAGCCCGGCGGCGGTACCGTGCAGGACACGCTGGAAGCCGCACTCAAGCGTTTTGCGCTGACCGATATCGCAACTACCTGCGCCGGACGCACCGATGCGGGCGTGCATGCGCTGGAGCAGGTGGTGCATTTCGATACCCCGCTCGACCGGGAAATGTTTTCCTGGGTGCGCGGCGTCAACGCCTTCCTGCCGCCCTCCATCGCGGTGCGCTGGGCGTGCGAGGTGCCGCGCGACGGGCAGGACGATTTCCACGCCCGTTTCAGCGCAACGGCGCGCACTTACCATTACGTCATCTATAACCATCCCGTGCGTTCGCCGCTGCTGTCGGGCAAGGCTGGCTGGGTATTCCGGCCCTTACAGGTGGAGCCGATGCGGGAAGCATCTGCACACGTGCTGGGAACGCATGACTTTTCCGCATTCCGTGCGGCTGAATGCCAGGCCAAATCACCCGTGAAGACGATGCAAAAGATCGCGATCGAACGGCGCGGGGAATTGATTGTCGTTACATTGACGGCGAACGCTTTTCTGCACCACATGGTGCGCAATATCGTCGGTTCGCTGATCGTCGTTGGTAACGGCAACCAGCGTCCGGAGTGGATGGCGGAAATCCTTGCCAGCCGAGATCGCAGTCTTGCCGCCCCGACATTCATGCCCGACGGCTTGTACCTTGCGAAAATCGCGTACGATCCAAAATGGCAGCTGCCGCAGGAAACGGCGCCCGGCATGCCTTGGCTGCAAGGCTGAAGGGCAGCCGGAATTACCCCATGAGCAACCAATGACTTCTCGTACACGCATCAAGATTTGCGGCCTGACGCGCCGCGAAGACCTAGAGGCCGCCGTGGCCGCGGGTGCCGATGCCATCGGCCTGGTTTTCTACAAGAAAAGCCCGCGCTACATCGCGCCTGCCGACGCGGCGCGCCTGCTGGCAGCCTTGCCGCCCTTCGTCACGCCGGTCGGGCTGTTCGTCAATGCTACGGAAGCGGAGGTACAAGCCGTTGTGCGCGAGGTCCCGATTTCCCTCTTGCAATTTCATGGCGACGAAACGCCGGAACAATGCGTGGCGATCGCCGCATCGGTACGTCGTCCGTTCGTCCGCGCCGTACGCATGGGGCCGGAAATGACCGGGGCGGATTTGCTAAAATACGAGCAACAGTATCGCGCCGCCAGTGACCTGTTCTCGGGATTGCTCCTCGATGCCTTTGTCGAGGGATACGGCGGCGGTGGAAAGGTTTTCGATTGGTCTCTCATCCCAAAAGAGCTCGCGCCTCGGGTCGTTTTGAGTGGTGGCTTGAGCGTGCAAAACGCCACTGAAGCAGTGCTTCAGGTGCGCCCCTACGCCGTCGATATCAGCAGCGGCGTCGAACAATCCAAGGGCATCAAGGATCCCGCCAAAATCCGCGATTTCATCGCCGCGGTGCGCAAGGCGGACGCGACACAGAGCATTTGAAGAGAGAACCACCATGAAAGAACTGAACGCGCTGGAAAACTATGCCGAGCGTCAGGCAATGATGACGACGGCCCTGTACCAGACCGCCGAATACAAGCTCCCCGATGCACGCGGCCATTTCGGCCAGTACGGCGGCAGCTTCGTCTCCGAAACACTGACCCACGCACTGGACGAACTGAAAAAAGGCTACGCGCACTTCCGCACCGACGCGGAATTCCTCGAAGAATTCGCGCGCGAGCTCAAGCACTTCGTCGGCCGTCCCAGCCCCATCTACCACGCCAGGCGCTGGTCCGAGATGCAGGGCGGGGCACAAATCTACTTCAAGCGCGAAGACCTGAACCACACCGGCGCGCACAAGATCAACAACGTGATCGGCCAGGCGTTGCTGGCCAAGCGCATGGGCAAGCCGCGCGTGATCGCCGAAACCGGCGCCGGCCAGCACGGCGTGGCCACCGCCACCATCTGCGCGCGCTTCGGCCTCGAATGCGTGATCTACATGGGCGCCGAAGACGTCAAGCGCCAGGTGCAGAACGTGTATCGCATGGAACTGCTGGGCGCGAAGGTCGTGCCGGTGGAGTCCGGTTCGAAGACGCTGAAGGATGCGCTCAACGAAGCCATGCGCGACTGGGTGACCAATGTCGAAAACACCTTCTACATCATCGGCACCGTCGCCGGCCCGCATCCGTACCCGATGATGGTGCGCGACTTCCAGTCCGTCATCGGCAAGGAATGCCTGGTGCAGATGCCGGAACAGGCAGGACGCCAGCCCGACTACGTGGTGGCTTGCATCGGCGGCGGTTCCAATGCGATGGGCATCTTCTATCCGTACATCGACCACAAGGACGTTCAGTTGATCGGCGTCGAGGCCGCGGGCGAGGGCCTTGAAACCGGCCGCCATTCCGCATCGCTGATCGCGGGATCGCCCGGCGTGCTGCACGGTAACCGCACCTATCTGCTACAGAACGAGGATGGCCAGATCATCGAGACGCATTCGGTGTCCGCGGGCCTGGACTACCCCGGCGTCGGCCCCGAGCATGCCTATCTGAAAGACGCCGGACGCGCGAAGTACGTGTCGATCACCGACGACGAGGCAATCGAGGCCTTCCACAACTGCTGCCGCATCGAGGGCATCATCCCCGCGCTGGAATCGAGCCACGCGCTGGCCTATGCCGCCAAGCTGGCCGCGACGCTGCCGAAGGACAAGATCATCCTCGCGAACCTGTCCGGCCGCGGCGACAAGGACATGCATACCGTCGCCGAGCGGATGAAGAAGAAGTTCTGAAGCGCCAGTACCCGATCCTGACCCCATAACAACCGCCGTCCGGATGCCGGTTTTCCGCATCCGGAGGGCAATCATGCGAAGCGCATCATGTCCAGAATCCAAGCCACCCTGTCCGCCCTCGCCGAACAAGGCCGCAAAGGTCTCATCCCCTTCATTACCGCCGGCGATCCAGCGCCGGAACTCACCGTTCCGCTGATGCACGCGCTGGTAAAGGGCGGCGCCGACATCATCGAACTCGGGGTTCCGTTCTCCGATCCAATGGCCGACGGTCCCGTCATTCAGCGCGCCTCGGAAAGGGCGCTGGCAAACGGGGTCGGCATGCGCCATGTCTTGCAGTTCGTTAAGGAATTTCGCGCAACCAACCAGACAACGCCGGTCGTGCTGATGGGATACGCCAATCCCATCGAGCACATGGGCACGGGCCGGTTTATCGATGCCGCGAAGGAGGCAGGCGTCGATGGCGTGCTGGTGGTGGACTATCCGCCGGAAGAATGCCAGGAATTCGCCGTGGCCATGAAGGAGAAGGGTCTCGATCCCATCTTCCTGCTGGCGCCGACGTCGACCGACGAACGGATCGAGCAGGTGGGCAAGATTGCAAGCGGATACGTGTACTACGTTTCGCTGAAAGGCGTCACCGGTTCCGGTCACCTCGATCTGGGTGCGGTAGCGGCAAAGATTCCGGAAATCAAGAAGCACGTGCATGTCCCGGTCGGCGTCGGTTTCGGCATCCGCGATGCCGAAACGGCAAGGGCGATCGCTTCCGTATCCGATGCCGTTGTGATCGGCAGCCGCATCATTCAGGAACTCGAGAACACGCCGCGGGAAAACGCCGTGCAGGCGGTGCAAAGCTTCATTTCAGGCATCCGCCAGGCGCTGGATGCGTGATCGGCAATAACATTTTGACATCGACGCCGTGTATTGGCGCAAGGCAAGCCCGGCGGTACAATGCCGCAACCGAAAATTTGAGATGAGGTCTTCATGAGTTGGCTTGAAAAGCTGCTTCCCCCGCGCATCCAGCGTTCCGATCCCGCCAACCGGAAATCCGTGCCGGAAGGTCTGTGGGTCAAGTGCCCGTCGTGCGAGGCAGTGCTCTACCGGACCGACCTTGAATCGAACCTCCATGTCTGCCCGAAGTGCGACCACCACATGCGCATCCGCGGCCGCGAGCGCCTCGATGCGCTGCTGGACGCCGGCGGCCGTTATGAGATCGGCCAGGAAGTCCTGCCGGTCGACTCGCTCAAGTTCAAGGACAGCAAGAAGTACCCGGACCGCCTGAAGGATGCAATGGAATCCACCGGCGAGACCGATGCGCTGACCGTGATGGGCGGCTCCATCATGTCGCTGCCGGTCGTCGTGGCTTGCTTCGAGTTCGAATTCATGGGCGGCTCGATGGGTTCCGTGGTCGGCGAGCGCTTCGTGCGCGGCGCCCAGGCGGCGCTGGAGCAGAAGGTGCCTTTCATCTGCATTACCGCCACCGGCGGCGCGCGCATGCAGGAAGGCCTGCTGTCGCTGATGCAGATGGCCAAGACTACCTCCATGCTGACCAAGCTGGCCGAGAAGAAGCTGCCGTTCATCTCGGTGCTGACCGACCCGACCATGGGCGGCGTGTCGGCCTCCTTCGCGTTCATGGGCGACGTCGTGATCGCCGAGCCGAAGGCGCTGATTGGCTTTGCCGGCCCGCGCGTGATTGAAAACACCGTGCGCGAAAAGCTGCCGGAAGGCTTCCAGCGTTCCGAATTCCTGTTGCAGAAAGGCGCGATCGACATGATCGTCGACCGCCGCAAGATGCGCGAGGAAATCGCGCGCCTGCTGGCACTGCTGCAGAACCAGCCTGCAGAAGTCCTGGCATAAGAAACAGAGCTAAGCGACAAGCCCGGACTGCAGCAAGTCCGGGCTTTTCATTTTTCAGCATCCATTCCCCCCTCCAGCCATGCAAAACCTCCCCGCGACCCTCACCGAATGGCTCTCCCTCCTCGAAACGATGCATCCCAAGGCCATCGACATGGGCCTGGACCGCGTCAGGCAAGTCAAGGACAGGCTGGGCATCCGCTTCGACTGCCCGGTCATCATCGTCGGCGGAACCAACGGCAAGGGCTCGACCTGCGCGATGCTGGAATCCATGCTGATGCACGCGGGCTACCGCGTCGGCCTGTACACCTCGCCGCATCTGCTGGACTTCAATGAGCGTGCGCGTGTCAACGGCGAGCCGGCCAGCGACCAGGCGCTTGTCGAGCAGTTCGCCGCGGTCGAGGCGCAACGCGGCGATGTCTCGCTGACCTATTTCGAATTCACCACGCTGGCCATCCTGCGGCTGTTCGCCGAGGCGCAGCTCGATGCGGTGATCCTCGAAGTCGGCCTCGGGGGGCGCCTGGATGCGGTCAATGTCGTCGATGCCGATGTCGCGATCGTTACCAGCGTGGACATCGACCATACCGAATACCTCGGCAATACGCGCGAAGAGATCGGCTTTGAAAAGGCCGGGATTTTCCGGCCGGGCAGGGCAGCGATCTGCGGCGATCCGGTGCCGCCGGCCTCGCTCGTCGACCACGCCAACGCCATCGGCGCCGACCTCTGGCTGTTCGGCCGCGACTTCAACTACTCGGGCGACAAGCAACAGTGGAACTTCGGCGGACGCACGCAGCGTCGCAATTCGCTCGGCTATCCGGCGCTGCGCGGCGCCAACCAGCTGCTCAACGCCTCGGCCGCGCTCGCCGCGCTGGAGGCCCTGCGCGACCGGCTGCCGGTCGGCGCGCAGGAAGTGCGCAACGGGCTGGTCATGGTCGAGCTCCCCGGGCGCTTCCAGGTCCTGCCGGGCCGTCCGTCCGTGATCCTCGACGTCGCGCACAATCCGCACGCCGCCGCCACGCTCGCGCAGAACCTGAACAACATGGGCTTCCACCCCTACACCTATGCGGTGTTCGGCGCCATGCAGGACAAGGACATCGCCGGCGTGGTCGCGCAGTTGAAAGATATCGTCGACCACTGGTACCTGACCGACCTGCCGCTGCCGCGCGCGGCGACGGCCGAACAGTTGAAGCAGGCGCTGCTGGATGCAGGCATCGTCCCCAGCGCCACGCCCGGCTCCGAACGCACGATCGAGACCTTTGACTCCCCCGCTGCGGCATTTGCGAGCGCGAGAAGCAGAGCAGGGGAGAATGATAGAATTGCGGTTTTCGGATCCTTCCTCACTGTCGCGGGCGTGATGGAAGCGAAACGATCCGGGAAACTGTCCTGGTGATGTCTTGATCGACATGCTGTTTTTTCAAGATGGTT
>NZ_DASRXF010000149.1:0-64398 GCF_035654295.1 Noviherbaspirillum sp.
CTGTCGCCGCCGTAGTCGATTTCGAGTTCTTCCACGGCCTCTTCCTGGTCGGCGTTGGTGGAGCTGATCTTGAGGCTGCCGGGCGCGATGATGCAGCGCACGCCCTTGAACTTGTCGCTCGTCATGATCGCGGCGCGCTGCAGTGCGTGCAGCAGCGTCTGGCGGTCGATGGTGAAGTTGTTCTTGTAGCCCTTGGGGATCACGCGGGTGTAGTCGGGGAACTTGCCTTCGACGAGCTTGGAGATCAGTTCGATGTCGGCGAAGGTGAGCTTGACCTGGTTGCTGGCGATCTCCAGCTCGACCGGCGCGTCCTGGTCTTCGAGCAGGCGCTGCAGTTCGAGGATGGTCTTGCGCGGGATGATGACTTCCTGGCGCTGGAAATTCTGGTCGGTCTCGACCTGGCAGAACGCGAGGCGGTGGCCGTCGGTGGCGACCGCGATGACGTTCTTGCCGTCGACGACGAGCAGGAGGCCGTTGAGGTAGTAGCGGATGTCCTGCTGGGCCATCGCGAAGTGGACCATGTTGAACAGGTGCTTGAGCGTCTTCTGCGGCAGCGTGACCTTGGCGTTGAAGTGCTCGGCCTGCGCGACGGTCGGGAATTCTTCGGCGGCCAGGGTCTGCAGCGCGAAGCGCGACTTGCCGCACTGGACGGTCATGCGCTTGTTGGCCAGCGAGAGGGAGACGTCGCCGGAGTCGGGCAGTGCGCGCAGAATGTCGAGCAGCTTGCGCGCGGCGACGGTGGTGGCGGCGACTTCACCGCCGCTGCCGACGTCTGCCGTCGTGGTGATCTGCACTTCGATGTCGGTGGACAGGAAGGAGACTTTTTCGCCGTCCTTGCGAATGAGGATATTGGCCAGAATCGGCAGCGTGTGCCGACGCTCGACAATACCGCTCACGATCTGCAGAGGTCGGAGAAGCGTGTCTCGTTGGGTTTTGACCAATTGCATGCTGTTGTCCTTGTAGTAATTAAGTTGAGACAGTGCTGTTACTGGTGCTGCTTGTGGTTGACCTGGATGTTGGTGACGCCAGGACGCAGGGGCCGGTCTTTAAAAGGACAGATTCCGGCCCGCCCGATCAAACGCAAAATATCCTCTATTTTGACAGAAAAGGGGGGTGTCCAAGGAACCAAAGTGAGGGTTTTTTGCCGCCATTACAAGAGGATGGGCAGCGCCGGGAGGGCGCTGCTTGTTATTTGGGCAAAGGGCATTGAAAAGTTATCCACAGGCCAATAGGCAGCTGTGGTTAACCTTTCAGGGTCTGCTCGAGGACGTGCAGCTCGTGGTTCACTTCGGGGTTCTTGGACCGGTCGGCGGCGATCTTGCGGACGGCGTGCAGGACCGTGGTGTGGTCGCGGCCGCCAAAGAGTTCGCCGATTTCCGGCAGGCTTTTCTGGGTCAGTTCCTTGGCCAGGTACATCGCGATCTGGCGCGGCCGGGCGATGTTGGCCGGGCGTTTCTTGGAGTACATGTCGGCGACCTTGATATTGAAGAAGTCGGCGACGGTCTTCTGGATGTTCTCCACGGAAATCTGCCGGTTCTGCACCGACAGCAGGTCCTTCAGTGCTTCCTTGACAACATCGATCGTGATGTCCTTGTCGTGGAAACGCGAGTAGGCCAGGATCTTGCGCAGCGCGCCTTCCAGTTCGCGCACGTTGGAGCGCAGGTGCTTGGCGACGAAGAAGGCGACGTCGTCGTTCAGCGATACGCCTTCCTGTGCCGCTTTCTTCAGCAGGATCGCGACCCGCATTTCCAGTTCCGGCGGCTCGACGGCGACCGTCAGGCCGGAGTCGAACCGGGAAATCAGGCGGTCGTCCATGCCGGTGATTTCCTTCGGGTAGGTATCACTGGTGATGATGATTTGTTTCTTCGCAGCAATCAACGCTTCGAACGCATAGAAGAATTCTTCCTGCGTGCGGCTCTTGCCGGCGAAGAACTGGATGTCGTCGATCAGCAGCATGTCCAGCGAGTGGTAATAGCGCTTGAAATCGTCGAAACCCTTACGCTGGTAAGCGGTCACTACGTCTCGAACATATTGTTCCGCGTGGATGTAGCGGATGCGAACGTTGGGATTGTCCTGCAGCAGCTGGTTGCCGATCGCGTGGATCAGGTGGGTCTTGCCAAGGCCGACGCCTCCGTACAGGAACAGCGGGTTGTACGACACGCCGGGGTTGTTGGCGACCTGGATGGCGGCGGCGCGGGCGAGCTGGTTGGCCTTGCCGGTCACGAAGTTTTCGAACGTCAGGACCGGATTGATCTTGCTCTGGTCGCGCTTCTTTGTTTCCTCGATGACAATATCGACGCGCTCGATCGGGTCAGGCATGTCGGCATAGT
Source organism: Noviherbaspirillum sp. (assembly GCF_035654295.1). Classification (GTDB taxonomy): domain Bacteria; phylum Pseudomonadota; class Gammaproteobacteria; order Burkholderiales; family Burkholderiaceae_D; genus Noviherbaspirillum. The sequence goes on from NZ_DASRXF010000149.1 coordinate 2,331, forward strand.
CGGTGCCGCCGGCGGTGCCGGCAAGCGCCGGCGATGCGGACGGCATCGGCGCCGGAGCCGGCTTGCGGGCGACATTGGTGCGCGGGTCGAGCACGAACTGGACGTCGATCTGCTGCTCCCAGTGTTCGGCGGCGAGGGCGGTGATGCGGCCGGCGAACTGGGTCTTGACCCAGTCCAGCTTGAAGCGGTTGGGCGCGGCGATGCGCAGGCAGCCGTCCTCGAAGTCGAGCGGAACGAGCGGTTTGATCCAGGCGCTGAATTGCTGAGGCGTGAGTTCCTGCTCCAGTTTCGCGGAGCAAGCTTGCCAGAAATTTTCCATGAAAATTTTTCTAATGTTTGCTTTGTGGAAAATATAAAAGCCCTTGCGACTGCTCTCCTCCGGCAGTCCGCTGCACAGTCGGTGCCGGGGCGGGCGTGACTGCGCAGTGGAGTGCGGGAGCGGCGTGTCGGCCGGGCCCGGTTCCACAGGGAGGGGTATTCTAACGCCGGGAGATGCAGTTATCCACAGCCTGCGTCATTTTTCCGACATAAAAAAGTGCTTGCAAATGTGGATAATTTGGGCTTGACCAAGCGAGGGGGCCGGCGGCAACACAAGGGGAAAAATTGCCGGCCGGGACCGTTATCAGCCTTGCCAGAAGACTGATGACAGGAGGGCATGAAGAAACGGAAAAAACAGCCGGCGCTGCGCTTTTCCTTTCGGGTATTTCCCTAAGTTATTGACAGACAAGCAGAAATTGAGGTTTAATTGCGGGTTCACTGCCTGTCGCGTTTTGTGCGTGGCCACAAGACAAGAATGGGCTGCGTAAAAAATGATCTCACCCATTTGATCCCACCCATTTTTGCAGATTAGCGAGACCAAAAAATGAAACGTACTTACCAACCTTCCGTTGTCCGCCGCAAGCGCACCCACGGTTTCCGTGTCCGCATGGCTACCCGCGGTGGCCGCGCTGTCCTGAACGCGCGTCGCGCCAAGGGCCGCAAGCGCCTGGCTGTCTAAGCCAAGCCCTGCACCCCATCGCTGCCGGCGTGAGCGAAGAACGTTCACACTCCTACGCACGCACCCGGCGCATCGTGAAAACGGATGATTTTTCATCCGTTTTTCGTTTGCGGCCCGTGCAGCGGACCGCGCATTTCGTCCTGTACGCGCGCAGCAACCAGCTGGACCGCGCCAGGCTGGGTGTCGTGGCCGCCAAGCGCTTTGCGCCGCGCGCCGTGACCCGCAATACGATCAAGCGCGTCACCCGCGAACTGTTCCGCCAGTCCAACCTGCCGGCGATCGATTGCATCGTCCGCCTGTCGCAGCCCGTGAATTCGAAGGCCGGTCCGGCAACCAGCAGCAGCCTGAAGGCGACGCTGCGGCGCGAGCTCGCGCAATTGCTGGGTTCGCAGACGGTGAAATCGCCTTCGCCCGCTCCGGAATCCCGGTGATGAAAACGCTTTTGCTGCTACTATTGCGCGCGTACCAGCTGGGCATCAGTCCTTTCCTCGGCCAGAATTGCCGTTTTTATCCGAGCTGCTCCTCCTATGCCGCCGAAGCGATCCGTGAACACGGCGCGGCGCGGGGCAGCCTGCTCGCAGCGAAACGTCTGTGCAAATGCCATCCGTGGCATCCGGGCGGACTGGACCCGGTACCGACAAAAGCGGCGCAGCGCCATGCGGACTGCGCCTGCCAGCATCATTGAATTTACTAGCTCAACAAAGAACTATGGATATCCAACGTACCATCCTGTGGGTCGTGTTCTCGCTGTCCCTGCTCCTGCTGTGGGACAACTGGATGCGCTATACGGGCAAGCAGTCGATGTTCTTCCCGACCCAGTCCCAGACCCAGCAGGCCGCCGCACCCGCCGCCGGCGCCGCTCCGGCCGCGAAGTCGGACGTGCCGCAGCCGAGCGCGACCGGGCAGGCGCCTGCCGCCGTTCCCGCCGGCCCGACGCCGGTCAAGAGCGAGATCGTCACCATCACCACCGATGTGATGAAGGCGGATATCGATACCGTCGGCGGCGAGCTCCAGCGCCTGGAACTGCTCAAGCACAAGGACACCGTCGACCAGAGCAAGAACATGGTGCTGTTCGATGCCGGCACCAAGCATGTCTACCTGGCGCAGACCGGCCTCATCGGCGGCAACTTCCCGAACCACAAGTCCGGCTTCGTCGCCCGCCCCGGCCCGCGCGCGCTGGACGGCAAGGATGAAGTGCAGCTGGTGCTGGAATCCGAACAGGGCGGCGTGAAGCTGGTGAAGACCTACACCTTCCGCAAGAACGATTACACGATCGGCATCAGGCATGATGTCGTCAACGCCAGCGGCGCGCCGATCAGTCCGTCGCTGTACATGCAGATCGTCCGCGACGGCAACCGGCCGGAAGGCGAGTCGGAGTTCTTCGGCACCGGGACGTACACCGGTCCGGCGGTGTATACCGATGCGGAGAAATACCAGAAGGTCGATTTCGCGGACATCGAGAAGGGCAAGGCCAAACACGTCACCAAGTCCGACGACGGCTGGGTGGCGCTGGTACAGCATTACTTCGTGTCGGCACTGCTGCCGCCGGAAAATGTTTCGCGCGAAATCTACACGAAGAAAATCGACAACAACATGTACTCGATCGGAACCATCCTGCCCGTCGGGACGGTGGCGCCGGGCGCAACCGCGTCCATGGACGCGCGCCTGTACTCCGGCCCGCAAGAATCCGATCGTCTGGAAAAACTGGCGCCCGGCATGGAGGTCGTGAAGGACTACGGCATGCTGACGGTGATCGCCAAGCCGATCTTCTGGCTGATGGAAAAGATCCATGGCGCGCTCGGTAACTGGGGCTGGACCATCATCGTGCTGACCATCATCATCAAGCTGATCTTCTTCCCGCTGTCGGCCGCGTCCTACCGCAGCATGGCGAAGATGAAGACGGTCACGCCGAAGATGCAGGCTATCCGCGAGCGTTACAAGAGCGACCCGCAGAAGATGAACCAGGCGCTGATGGAGCTGTATCGCACCGAGAAGATCAACCCGCTGGGCGGCTGCCTGCCGATCCTGGTGCAGATCCCGGTGTTCATCGCGCTGTACTGGGTGCTGCTAGCCTCCGTCGAGATGCGCAATGCGCCCTGGCTCGGCTGGATTCAGGATCTCGCCTCGCCCGATCCGTGGTACATCCTGCCGGTCGTGATGGCGGTCTCGATGTTCATCCAGACCAAGCTGAACCCGACGCCGCCGGACCCGATCCAGGCCAAGGTGATGCTGTTCATGCCGATCATCTTCTCGGTGATGTTCTTCTTCTTCCCGGCCGGCCTCGTGCTGTACTGGGTGGTGAACAACATCCTGTCGATCGCGCAGCAGTGGGTGATCACGAAGAAGATCGAGAGCGGCCAGCCGGCTTGATCGCCTCGGTGACCAAGGAAGCCCGTGCGATGCGCGGGCTTTTTTGTTTGGGGGGTATCGCCCATAAAGGACTGTAGGGTGGGCAGAGCGAAGCGAAACACACCGTGCGCCTCGGCAGAAGTGGTGCTGGTGGGTTTCGCTTCGCTCTACCTACCCTGCGTTTCTTTATTGGTTGTCGAGTAATACACCCAACCGTTGCAATTCCATCCCCACCACCCGTTTTCATTTGATCAGCAACCATCCCCACCCCTAGAATCACCCCATGAACTTCGACTCTTCCCCCATTGCAGCCATCGCCACCGCCGCCGGCCGCGGCGGCATCGGGGTGGTGCGCATCTCCGGCAAGAACATAGCGCCCGTCATGCAGGCACTATGCGGGACGTCCTCGCTCAAGCCGCGTTACGCGACCTACCTGCCCTTCCTGAACGCGGATGGCACGGCGATCGACCAGGGCATTGCGATCTTCTTCAAGGCGCCGCATTCGTACACAGGCGAGGACGTGCTGGAACTGCAAGGCCACGGCGGGCCGGTGGTGATGCAGATGCTGCTGTCGCGCTGCCTGGAGGCCGGCAAGGACATCGGCCTGCGCGTGGCGCAGCCGGGCGAGTTCACGCACCGCGCCTTCCTGAACGACAAGCTCGACCTGGCGCAGGCCGAGGCGGTGGCCGACCTGATCGAGGCATCGACCGAAGCCGCGGCGAAGTCGGCCTCGGCATCGCTGTCGGGCGTGTTCTCGAAAACCATCCATGAGCTGGTCGACAAGGTGATCCACCTGCGCATGCTGGTCGAGGCGACGCTGGATTTCCCGGAAGAGGAAATCGACTTCCTCGAGAAATCCGATGCGCGCGGCCAGCTGGAGCGCATCCGCGCGGCGCTGGACGAAGTGTTCGCGCAGGCGTCGCAGGGTGCGCTGCTTCGCGAGGGCTTGAACGTGGTGCTGGCGGGCCAGCCTAACGTGGGCAAGTCTTCGCTGCTGAACGCGCTCGCCGGTTCCGACGTTGCCATCGTCACGCCGATCGCCGGCACCACGCGCGACAAGGTGACCGAGACCATTCAGATGGAAGGCATCCCGCTGCACATCATCGATACCGCCGGCATCCGCGATGCCGGCGACGAGGTGGAGCGCATCGGCATCGAGCGCACCTGGGGCGAAGTGTACAAGGCAGACGTGATCCTGCACTTGCTGGACGCGAGCCGCGGGCCGACGCGCGAGGATGAGGAAATCGTTTCGCGCCTGCCCGACAGCGTGCCAGTGCTGCGTGTGTGGAACAAGATCGACCTGTCCGGCCACCGGCCGGCGGTGGACCGCATGCCGGATGCGACGCATGTCTATCTCTCGGCGACCGACCGCCGCGGCATCGACCTGCTGCGCACCGAGTTATTGCGGGTGGCCGGCTGGCAGCAGACGGGCGAGTCGCGCTTCCTGGCGCGTGAGCGTCACCTGCTGGCGCTGAAGGCCGCGCGCGACCACCTCGAAATGGCGGCCGAACACGTTGCCAGGAATAACCGCACCAGCGACCATGCACTGGATCTGTTCGCGGAAGAATTACGAATCGCGCAGGAGCGTTTGAACAGCATCACCGGAGAATTCACGCCGGATGACCTGCTCGGCGTAATTTTCAGCCGTTTTTGCATCGGAAAGTGAAGGAAGTTCGGCGGGGCCAGGTTTTCGAGGCTTTTGTTTTTTATTAAAGCCGTGTAGTATTCGCCCACCAAATAAAGAAATCCGATTCCAGGATGATCGAAGGAGACACGGAAGCCCGCGGACGCAAGTCTCGCGGGCTTTTTATTGCGCGCTGTTATCAGCTTTGTGAATAGGTGTCATCACCAGAATAAAGCAGCGGTATTTGTTGCGGAGCAGTATTATTCTTCCTGTCTCCTCCAACTCTTCTTGAATTGGATTTGCCCGCTAACCGCAAGGTCAGCGGGCTTTTTTTCGCCTGTACGGGAAATCCCCTCCGGCCGGGCATCCAGCGCGGCCTGCAAGACCAGCTTCATCACCTCCCGCTCGGCCACCGACTCCGGCTTGCGCGCATATTTCGGCAACAGTCCGGCTTCGACGGCCTTCTCGACGGCGGCTTTGAGCATGTCGTTCGTGATGTTCATCGTTGCGTCTGGAATGCGTAGAGGCGCGATTATGCCCCATCCTCCGCCTCAAATGTTGACGTACGGCAATGCTTTATCCCCCGGGCCAAGGAGCCCGCCGCTTGAGCGGACACAAGATACAAAAATGACAAGGGTGTTATACCTGTAGCAACGCGACTACAGGAGCCCGAGCATGCATTCCCCCCTTCCCGACTTCGATGAACTGGCCGCCTTGCACCGGCGCGATCCGGCGGCGCTGGAAGCCTTGCGCCGCAACATGCTGCGCGATGCGGTTGACGAGGCACCGGCGCAGCACCGGGCCGCACTGGAACAATTGCTGGAAAAGATAGAGGCGACGCGTGCCACTGCAGGCACGCCGATGGAAGCGGCGGCAGCCGCGTTTCGCATGATGCAGGAATCGGTGGTGCGCCTGCACGACGGCTGGGAGCAGGCGCTGGAAGCGGTAGCCGGCCTGCAGACGACGCTGGTGATTGAACGCCTCCAGCGCAACGCGGCACTGCGCGCGGCCTGATGCCGGGGTGGTGGGACGTCGTCCTGCAGACGCTCGAAGCGGAGTTTTCCGACCTTTCGGAGCCGGCGCAGTTCGCTCGCATGGCGGTGCGCCTGCTGCTGGCAGTGATCCTCGGGGCGATGCTCGGCCTGGAGCGGGAACTGCGTGGCATGGCGGCCGGTTTGCGCACCCACATGCTGGTGGCGCTCGGCTCGGCGCTGTTCGTGGTGGTTCCGCTGCAGTCCGGCATGGAAGCGGATGGGGTGAGCCGCGTGCTGCAGGGCGTGATCTCGGGAATCGGCTTCTTGGGCGCGGGCGCGATCGTGAAGCTTTCCGGTGCCGGGGAGATTCGCGGACTGACCACGGCGGCCAGCGTCTGGCTGACCTCGGCCATCGGCATCACGGCGGGCATGGGCCGGGAAATGACTGCCGTGCTGACCACCCTGCTGGCACTGGCCATCCTGACGCTGTCGCACCTGAACACCCGTCCCGAAAGGCCGGACGACTAGCCTGCCTTGAGATTAATCAATAGAAAAATTCCCTTGCGAATCATTGACATGGCGCAGCTTATCCCCGGTTGTCCACAGTGTTTTCCACTGCGGGTGTGGGCAAGTGCGGCCTTAGCCCGCGGGATAATCGAGGTTGAAACGGGCTTCCTCTTCCGGGCTCATCGCATGGGAGAGGAACACGCTGCTGTCGGCAGCGGCGACGGAATGGCCGCAGTGCGGACAGGTAATCTTCCCGCTGCCGTCTGCGGTGTGCTTGCCGAATTCATTGATTTGGTACGGACGGCCGCAGCCGGAATTGATACAACGCTGGAAACGCATGGGACTTGCAGAATGACGTGAACGGGCAGAAGAGGCCGGCACGTATTCTATTGTCGCCAACGCAAAAACGAAAACGCCACGCCGCGCAAAAGCGCGCGTTGTTGATCACGATCAAATGACCGCCGCAGCCGGCGCTACGGCACCTCGGCCAGGATGCGGTGCGCCAGCGCGATGGCCTGTTCCAGCGCCTGCTCGGGGCTGTCGGAGGGCGCGTCCGCCGTATGCTGCCGGTCTTCGCTTGCCGCGCCGTCCTGGTGGCTGATCATCACGACGCCGCGGTATTTCCCGTCCGCCTCTTCCTGGATATCCGCCTGCGCAACCCAGTCTGCCTTGGTGTATTTGATCGCTGCCATCATTGCCTCCTTAGCTGGATCAGCTAGGACTGCAGTCCATGGAGGATGTTCTCGCGGCGTTGACGCTTAATTTTTGTCAAGAGGAAGCTAGAGCAAGCTGTACAAGGCCCATGCGATCAGGCCGATGCTCACCGCGGCGGATGCGGCGATGCACAAGAACGCGCGGATGCGGTTGCGGTTGAAGGACATGGTTGTTTTATTATCCCCCCGATTGCGCCAGCGCCGCTCCGATCGCGCCATAGAGCGCGCGGAGCAGGGCATCGAGCTCGTCGAGCAAGGGCGCGAGCTCGGCATCGGTTGCGCCGGCATGGATGCACTGCTCGATCCGTGACGACAATTCAGACACCATCCTTGCACCGAGCAGTCCGGCCGCACCCTTGAGCGAATGCGCGTGACGCCTCGCCTGTTCGCGGTCGTGCACAAGCGCGGCACGAATCTGCGCTGCCATGTCGCAGTGCGACTCCCTGAAGCGGGCCAGCATCTGCAGGAAGAACGCGCGGTTGCCGAGCGTTCGCGACAGCCCGCCCTGCACGTCGATGCCCTCGATCGCCAGCACCGGTTCGGCCGCGCATGCCGAAGGCGCGTCGTGCTGCACCACCGCCTGCGGGCACCAGCGGCCAATCGCCGCATACAGTTCGGCGGGATTGATAGGCTTGGCGAGATGCGCGTTCATGCCGGCGGCGAAGCAGCGTTCGCGCTCCTCGACCAGCGCATGGGCCGTCATCGCAACGATGGGCAGCGCGGCGAAACGGGCATCGGCACGGATGCGGCGCGTCGCTTCGTGGCCGTCCATTTCCGGCATCTGCACATCCATGAACACCAGGCCGTAGCGTTGCGGGCCGCCGGTCATCAACCTGTCGAGCGCGATGCGCCCGTTGGCGGCGACCTCGACTCGCACGCCGGCGGCCTGCAGCAGTTCGATCGCGATCTGCTGGTTGATTTCATTGTCTTCAACCAGCAGCACGGTGAGGCCGTCAAAGCGCGGCATGGGTTCCTGCGTGCGTCCCGGTTCAACCGGCGTGCCGGGCGCGACAAGCTCGGCCAGCGTGTCCGTCAGGGTGGACGCATTGACCGGCTTGAGCAGGAAGGCGTCCGCCTTCATGTGCTCGACGCGCTGCCGCGCTTCCTCGCGGCCGTGCGCGGTGACCAGCACCATGCGCGGCGGCGTGCCCAGCGAGTCGTCGTGCTTGACGGCGGCCACGAGGTCGAGCCCATCCATGCCGGGCATGTCGAAATCGGTGAACACCACGGCATAGGGCGCCTTGCTGTCGGCGCGATGGATCATGCCGAGCGCTTCGCCCGCATTGGCCGCGACGTCGACGCGCACGCCCAGCGCGGCGAGGCTCTCGGCCAGCACGGCGCGCGCATTCGGATTGTCGTCCACCACGAGCATGCGCAGGCCTTTGATTGCGGGCGGTGCGAGGACGCGCCGTTCCTGCGTGTCATCCAGCCCGAACCACGCGGTGAAGCGGATGGTGGTGCCGACGCCGACCGCGCTGTCGAGAGAGATGGTGCCGCCCATGAGGTCCACCAGTCGCTTGGCGATCGACAGGCCGAGGCCGGTACCGCCGTACTTGCGGGTGGTGGACTCGTCGGCCTGGCTGAAGGCACGGAACAGCTTGCGGGTCTGCTCGGAAGACATGCCGATGCCGGTGTCGCGCACGATGAACTCCAGCTGGATCCGGCCGGCCTCCGTTCCCAACCGGCGGCAGGCGACGAAGACCTCGCCCTCCTCGGTGAACTTGATCGCATTGTTGACCAGGTTGATCAGCACCTGCCCCAGGCGCAGCGGGTCGCCCACGAGGCCGCGCGGAATGTCGAGCGGGAACCGGAACAGGTATTCCAGCCGCTTTTCCTGCGCGCGGGCGCCGGTGACGGTGGCGACATTGCCGAGCACGTCGTCGAGATTGAAGCCCACATGCTCCATGTCGAGCTTGCCGGCCTCGATCTTGGAAAAGTCGAGGATGTCGTTGATCACGCCGAGCAGCGAGAGGCCCGCGCTGCGGATCTTCTCGATGTAGTCGCGCTGCTTGGGATCGAGCCCGGTACCCAGCGCGAGGTGCGCCATGCCGATGATGGCGTTCATCGGCGTGCGGATCTCATGGCTCATGTTGGCCAGGAACATGGACTTGGCGCGCGTGGTTTCCTCCGCATGGCGGCGCGCCAGTTCGGCTTCCTTCAGCTCGCCCTGGATCTGCCGCCTTTCGAGCCGGATGCGCTCGGCCATGCTGTGCTTGAGGCTGTCCTCGAGGCGCTTGCGCTCGGTGACGTCGGTCATGAAAGACAGCGTCGCCGGCTTGCCTTCCCATTCGATCATCACCGCCGACAGCTGCACCCACACCACCGCGCCGCTCTGCGCGTTGACGATGCGGAAGTTGTAGTACTGCTCGACCTGCTCGCCGCGCAGGCGCCGCAGGTGGTGGTCGGTGACCAGCGGCCGGTCTTCCGGATGGACGGCGCTGACGAAAGGTTGCGCAAACAGTCCTTCCTGGGTGGTGCCGGTGAGCTGCAGCACGCGCGGGTTGGCGAACACGATGCGGCCATCCTGCACCACCAGGATGCACTCGGTCACGTTGTCGATCACCTGCCGGTGATGCTCTTCGGACTTGTTGAGGTCGATCTCGAGCTGGCGGCGCTTGGTGATGTCCATGACCACCCAGACGGTGCCGCGCGACAGGTCGTCGGGCTTCACGGCGCGGCCGGAGAGGTAGGCCCAGAACAGGCTGCCGTCGCCGCGGCGCAATTGCAGCTCGGCCTCATAGGAGGCGCCGCGCCGTACGGCATCGGCCACCTCGGCGCCGGTCTTCAGGTAAGCCTCGCGCGAGGGGTAATAGGGTTGGAGCGATTTGCCGATCGGCTCCTCGGGCCCGACGCGGAAGATCTGGAACATCGCGCGGTTGGCCCAGTTGACGCGTCCGCCCGCATTCAGGAACACCATGCCGACGATGGAGTTTTCGAGGATGGTCTCGCGTTCGGCCAGCGTCTGCTTGAGCTTGTCTTCGAGCGCCTTGCGTTCGGTGATGTCGGTGATGAAGGCAAGCGCGGCGGGCCGGCCATCCCAGTCGATCCGCACCGCGCTCGATTCGACCCACAGCACTTGGCCGTCAAGGCGCACGACCCGGAATTCCGTATGGCGCGAATCCGGCGCATCGTCGCTCATGCGGCGCTGGTAGCGCTGCATGAGGGTGTCGAGGTCATCGGGATGAACCAGCGAGGCGAAGGGAATGCGCAGCAGCTCGTCCAGCGCGCGGCCCGACAGCGCGGCAGTGCGCGGGTTGCCGTAGATGACGCGGCCGTCCTGCACGACGACGATCGCCTCGCTCACGTTTTCCACCACGTCGCGGTAGAGGTCTTGCGAGCGGCGCAATGCGCGTTCCTCTTCGGCCTTGCGCGCATGGATGTCGGTAAAGGTGACCACCATGCGCCGCTGCCCGTTCTTCAGCGCGATGGCGTTGAAGCTGACCAGCGCGGTCAGCAGGCTGCCGTCGGCGCGGCGCACGCGCCATTCGTCGGGCAGGCGCGGCCGCGCGGAAAACAGTTCGGCAATGAAGCGATGGCCATGGACGGCGACGTCCGGGGGGGCGGCCAGGGTCCAGGAGCGGCCGACGATCTCTTCCGGAGGATAGCCGAGCATCCGGCAGAAGGCGCGGTTGACGCGCAGGAAGACGCCGTGCTCGTCGAGAAAACAGACGCCGATGCCGGCCGCGTCGAAGCCTGAACTCAGAAGTTCGTGGTCGTCGTGCGCAGAGGGATGTGGGATTGGCCTTGCCGTCATCATGCCGCCCGCTGGTTGTAGCTGCCCTCGATAGCAAGGGCAGCCGATTGCGCGGCGGGCGGCTCGCTAACGTGTCAACTCGGTGTCACCTTGATTTCCGGAAACACGATAGCAGATTCATGCCGGGCTGGCATCAGCGTGCGGTTTACTGTGTCGTAAACGACCACTCGCGAGTGGCGGCCTGCCCGTCGACGCGCCCGATGAACTGCACGTCGTAGATGGTGTTGGCCGACAGCACGCCCAGCGGGACGATGGCGGCGACCGACGGCGGCGTGAGCGGGTCAGCCGTGCCGCCGGCGCTCGCCCGGTTCTGCAGCAGCTGGGTCTCCAGCGGATTGCCGCCGCGCGGGCGGATGGTGAAGCTCTGCACTTCGATCACGGAAGTGATGTCGGCATGCACGCTGACCGGATAGCCGACTTCATTGCGCGAGGGTACCGGGTCGGGCACTTCGTGGTCGCTGAAGAAGTTGCGCGGCACGCGCTGCTGGCCGGAGAACGGGTAAGTGATGAACCTTCCCGCGCCGAGGCCCGCGTCGAGCCGGTCGGCAACGAAATTGGTGGTGAAGTAGGTGGAGCCGTTGCGCACCGTGGCCGCGCCGGCGCCGATCTGCAGGAATACCGGGTCGAGGATCACGAAGCGGTGGTAGATGGCGGCGAGCAGGTCTTCGGCGGCGTTGATGCCCGAGGTGTCGGAGGTGGAGGACAGCACTTCGCCATAAGCATAGGCGGAGCGGAACTGGTAGCCGGCGGCGGTCAGGCGGTCGCCCACCGTCTCACCGGTGAAACCCTGGGTGCCGGGTGTCTGCTCGTGGGTGATGACGTTATGGGTTTTCTGGTATTCGGAGTGCAGCTGCGCGGCCGCATCGGCCATGGGGGCGCGCACGAGCGTGCGAACGCCCGCCTGCTGGCGGCGGTAGTTGAACCATGCGACGCCGTCGGCTGCCGTGTTGCCGGTCGCCACCGGTGCGCCCGGCTCGGCAACGGCCGTCGCGTTCTGGGTGGTGACGCCGCCGCCACCGCCGTTGTCACCGCCGCCTCCGCCGCATGCGGCCAGTGCGAGCGATGCCAGGAGGGCGGCCAGGGCCGAGCGCTTGTGTCGCTCCATGTGTATTCCTTTTTCCAATTTTCAGACGCAAAAAGTCACGTTAGACGCGGCTGTTCCCATAAGGTTGCAAAGCTGAATGGAAACTTCCGTCAGACTGGAAAAAGTATCCTGACTTTGAGGCCGGCGCCTTGCGCGCCGTCCAACAATGCGACTTCCGCACCGTGCATGGCCGCAATGTCACGCACGATGGTCAGCCCGAGGCCGCTGCCGGCGGCATGGGTCTCTTGCGCAGATGCGGCGCGATAGAACGGCGCGAACACGCGCTCGCGATCGGCTTGCGGAATGCCGGGACCGCTGTCTTCCACTTCCAGCATGGGCACGTCGACCTTGAAGACGCGCAGCGCCACCTTGCCTCCGTGCGGGGTGTAGCGGATGGCGTTGTCGACGAGGTTGGCCAGCATTTCGTGGAGCAGCAGTGCGTTGCCGCGCACCATGACCTCGCGCTGTCCTTCGAAGGAAAGGTCGATGTCCTTCTTGACCGCCTCCACCGCCAGCTCCAGCCCGACCTGCCTTGCCACGCTGGCGAGCGACACCGGCTGCAGCTCGCCTTCGGCAGCGCCGTGTTCGGCGCGTGCCAGGGACAGCAGGCGGTTGGCGAGGTGCACGGTGGCGTCGGTGGTGCCGGCAATGCTTTCCACGATGGCGCGCATGGCCTTCGGATCGTTCTCGCGCAGCGCCAGCTCGGCCTGGGTCTTGAGGACCGTGAGCGGCGTGCGCAGCTGGTGCGAGGCATCGGCGATGAATCGCCGCTGTCCGGCGATCAGCGTCTGCAGCCGCGCCATGTAGCCGTTCATGGCGGCGACCAGCGGCCGCACTTCCTTGTGCACGAGGTCGGGATTGAAATCGGAGAGGTCGGTCGGCTTGCGCGCGCCGACTGTGTCGGTCAGCCGCATCAAGGGCCGCAGGGCATAGCGCACGCCGAACCAGGCCAGCGCGGCGGCGGCGAGCACCAGCATGGCTTCGCGCAGCAGCGTGTCGAACAGGATCTTGCGCGACAGGTCGCGGCGGGCCTCGAGCGACTCGCCGACCTGGATCAGTGCGATGCCGCGGATGGTGTCGTCGTACACCGGCTGGTAGAGTGCGGCGATGCGCACCGGCTCGCCGCGGTAGACGGCTTGGTAGAAGTACACCAGCGCCGGATAGGCCTGAGAGCGCTGCACATCCTTGGGCAGCGGCGGCAGGTCGTCGTAGCCGGAAACGAAATCGCCGTTGATGCCGGTGACCTTGTAGTAGATGCGGCCCAGCGTATCGGTCTCGAAACTGTCCAGCGCCACGTAGGGCACGTCCGCCACCACCTTGCCCTCGACCAGGGAGACGCGCTCCGACAGCGCGCGCGTGGAGGCGAGCAGCGAGCGGTCATAGGCGAGGTCGGCTGCCTCGATCGACGCGTGGTACACGGTGACGGCATCGATCGCCACCAGGATCGCAAGGGGAATGAGCAGCCATGCCAGCAACTGGCCGCGCAGGCTGCCGGTACGACTGGCGGAACTCACTTTTCTTCGAGCAGGTAGCCGAGCCCGCGCAGCGTGGTGATGGCGACGCGGCCGGGTTCGGCGCGTTCCAGCTTCTTGCGCAGGCGATGGATGTAGATTTCGATGGCGTCGACGTTGGCATCGTCGTCGAGCGCGAACACGGCGTCGAACAGCTTCTCCTTCGGCACCGCGCGGCCGGCGCGCGTGATCAGCACTTCGAGCACCGAATGCTCGCGCGGCGTGAGCGCCAGCGGCGTGCCGCCATAGCTGAACATGCGCGACACGGTGTCGAATGACAAGGCACCGCAGTTCAGCACCACCGCTTCATTGCCCTGGGAGCGGCGCAGCAGCGCCTTCACCCGCGCCTCCAGTTCGACCAGCTCGAAGGGCTTGGCGAGGTAATCGTCGGCACCGAGGTTGAGGCCCTGCACGCGGTCGTTGAGACCGCCGCGCGCAGTGAGCACCAGCACCGGCGCCTTGTTGCCGCGTGCGCGCATGCGCTTGAGCACCTCGAGGCCGTCCATCTTCGGCAGCGTGAGGTCGAGGATCACCAGCGCGTACTCTTGCGTGTGCAGCAAGGCGTCCGCGTCGGCGCCGTTCATCGCACACTCGACCGTCAGGCGCGCATCTTGCAGCGCCTTGCTGATCCAGCGCGAGAGCTCGGCGTGGTCTTCGACCAGGAGGATACGCATAGTTGTTCGATTGAAAGCCGTCTGAAAGCTGCGACGGAGTATGGTGGCCGGTTGCCGCGGGAGTACTGCGGCGCATCGCTGCGCGGCGGCGTTGCCCATCATACTGGAAAAGCAGCAGCGTTTGTCTGCTCCGCGAATATCGGCAAGAATGACGTGAAACGGTCACCAGAGATGCAACATGACAATCCGCGCCCTGCTCTTCACACTGGCAATGACGCTTGCCGCACAGGCAGGAGCCAATCCGCGCGCACCGGAATGCGTCGTCCCGGCCAAGCCGGGCGGCGGCATGGACCTGACCTGCAAGCTGGCGCGCAAGGGCCTGGAGCCGGTCGCGAAACAGGCGCAGGTCAACCCGGCGCTGCGCATTACCTACCTGCCGGGCGGCATCGGCGCCGTCGCGTGGAGCTCGGTGCTGTCGCAGCGGCGCGCCGAGCCGGACACGCTGGTCGCATTTTCCGGCGGCTCGCTGCTCAACCTCGCGCAGGGCAAGTACGGCAAGGCCTCGGCCGCCGATGTGCGCTGGGTGGCGGCGGTAGGCGCGGACTACGGCATGGTCGCGGTGCGCGAGGATTCGCCGTACAAGACGCTGCGCGAGCTGCTGGATGCGATCAGGCGCAATCCGGGTGCGATCTCCATCGGCGCCGGCGGCACGGTGGGCAGCCAGGACTGGCTGAAAATGTCCATCCTCATGCGGCAGGCGGGCGGCGAGCCGAAGTCGCTGCGCCTGGTGGCCTTCGAGGGTGGCGGCGAATCGTTCACGGCGCTGCTCGGCGGCTATGTGCAGGCGGTGTCGGGCGATGTGTCGGAGGCGGCGCTGTATGTCCCGACCGGCAAGATCCGCGTGCTCGCGGTGCTGGCCGACAAGCGCCTGCCCGGACCGCTCGCGCATATCCCGACCGCGCGCGAGCAGGGCTTCGCGCTGGACTGGCCGATCATTCGCGGACTCTACATGGGTCCGAACGTGCCGGACAAGGATTACCGCAAGTGGGTTGCCGCCTTCGAGAAGATGATGGCGCAGCCTTCCTTCGAACAATTGCGGGCGGCGCACGGCCTGTATCCCTTCGCGATGACGGGCGATGCACTGACCGGTTATGTGAAGAACACGGTGGAAGAATACGGCAGGCAGGCCAAGGAGCTGGGACTGCTGCGCTGATTCCGCCCGGACGCAGGCCCGCGGGTCTGCAACAAGCATCATGCCTTTCCTGAAGCGCGACGGCCTGCGGCCTTTCCTCCTCTCCCTCACCATCGGCCTCATCGCCGCCGTGGCCTGCGACTGGCTCGACACGCCGCTGCCGTGGATGATCGGCCCGCTGTTCTCCACGGCCGTCGCCCGCATGGCCGGTGTGAAGCTCTACAATCCGCAACAGGTGAGGGAGGCGGGCCAGTGGGCGATCGGCACCGCCCTCGGCCTGTACTTCACGCCGCCGGTGCTGGCGGTGCTGGCGGCCTATCTCGGGTATATCGTCGCGGGCGTGGTGTTCGCCCTGCTGCTCGGCGCCTTCTGCGGCTGGCTGCTGCACCGGCTGTCGGGCGTGGAGCAGACCACCGCATTCTTTGCGATGGCGGTCGGCGGGGCGTCGGAAATGGCCACCCAGGGCGAGCGCCACGGCGCCAAGGTGGACCGGGTGGCCGCCGCGCACAGCCTGCGCATCATGATGGTGGTGGGGATCATCCCCTTCCTGTTCAAGTTTGCGGATGTGCACGGCAGCGACATGTATGCGCCGGGCGCACGCGAAGTCGACTATCCCGGTCTGGCGCTGCTGATCCTGCTGACCTGCGGCGGTGCGCTGCTGCTCAAGCGGATCGGCTCGCCGAATTCGTGGGTGATCGGCCCGCTTGCGGTCGCCATTGCGCTGACGGCGACCGGAACCAACCTCTCCGCGCTGCCCGAATGGATGGTGCGGCTGGGCCAGCTGTTCATCGGGATTTCGCTCGGTACGCGCTTCACGCCGGAATTCCTGCATACCGCGCCGCGTTTCCTTGCCAGCGTCGCACTCTGCACGCTGGCGGCCATGGCGATTGCCGCCGGTTTCGCCTTCGGCCTGTCGGCGCTGAGCGGCATCCATCCGGCCACCGCCATCCTCGCCACCTCACCGGGCGGCATCGCGGAAATGAGCCTGACGGCGAAGACCCTGCAGCTCGGCGTGCCGATCGTCACTGCGTTTCACGTGACGCGCATGTCGGCGCTGGTGCTGACCATCGGCCCGTTGTTCCGCGCAATGCGGGCGTGGAAGCGCCGGCGCGCATAAGTCGAGGCAAAAACGCGCGCAGACAAAAACGCACAGGCAAAAAAAAGGAAGTGGCGGTCGCCCCCGACGCCACTTCCAACCCAGGAGACAGCCGGTTGAAAGACGCTTAAACTTTCCCGACTGGCACTGTTCCATCATCGTAATTGATGTCTATTTGGCAATCCAATGCCATATTTGCATCACTTCATGCAAGGCGCGCATAAGGGAACAGTCGTTCGCTTCAATAGCCCACGGTAAAGCGCTGGCGGAGGTGGGTGGGCTTTTCCAGTTCATCGACCATTGCCACCGCATAGTCTTCCACCGAGATGCGGCTTTCCCCCTTCTCGTCCGCCAGCAGGCGGTCGCCGCCGAGCCGGAACTTGCCGGTGCGCTCGCCCGGCGCGATCACGGCCGACGGGCTCAACATGGTCCAGTTCAGGGACTTTTCCTCGCGCAGCAGCCTGAGCGCCTCGCGCGCGCCTTCGGCGGTCGGCTTGTACATGGCCGGGAAATTTGGGGTATCGAGCAGTTGCAGGCCGGGCGCCACTTCGAGGCTGCCGGCGCCGCCGACCACCAGCAGGCGGGGTACGGCAGCTTCCTTCGTTGCGACGATGATGGCGCGGATACCGCGCAGGTAGTAGTCATAGACATCGCTCTGCGCATGGCCGCTGAAGGCGCTGATGACGGCGTCAACTCCCTTGAGCCGAGCGGCGAGCTGCGCCTGGTCGAGCACATCGACGCCGACCGGTGTGAGGTTCGCGGCAGGCGCGAGCTTGCCGGGATGCGCGACGACCGCCGTGACCTGGTGGCCGCGCGACAGGGCTTCCTTGAGGATGGCGGAGCCGATGAAACCGGTGGCGCCGATGAGGGCAATACGCATGATGGATTCTCCAGGTTGTCAGAATGCAGGCACCATCATCGCGAAAACGATTGATCAGATAAACGGGCAAGTGAATAATTGATTGTTACCATATCCAGAACAATCCATCATGTCTCTCCTGAACCAGGTCGACCTGAACAGTCTCGTCGTGTTCGCTGCCGTGGTCGAGTGCGGCGGCTTTACGGCGGCGGCCGACCGGCTCGGCGTCGCCAAGGCCAAAGTCAGCGTGCAGGTCGCACGGCTGGAAGCGAAACTCGGCACGGCG
The DNA here is from genome assembly GCF_035654295.1 of Noviherbaspirillum sp. Classification (GTDB taxonomy): domain Bacteria; phylum Pseudomonadota; class Gammaproteobacteria; order Burkholderiales; family Burkholderiaceae_D; genus Noviherbaspirillum. The sequence continues at coordinate 19,891 of NZ_DASRXF010000149.1, forward strand.
CTGTTCGTGCGCACCACGCGCAAGGTCAGCCTCACTGATGCGGGACGCAGGCTGCATGAGGAATGCAAGCCGCTGCTGCACGGCTTGCAGGAGGCGATCGACCAGGTCGGCCATGATGAAGGCATGCTGGCGGGAACGCTGCGCCTGACCACCAGCGTGGACCATGCGGTGCAGTCGCTGGCGAGAGCGGCGGCGGAGTTCGCCGCGCGCCATCCGGCGTTGCAGATCGACCTGCGCACCGGCGACCGCGTGGTGGACCTGGTCGAGGAAGGCATCGACCTCGCCATCCGTCTCGGCTGGCTGCGCGATTCTTCGCTGCGCGCCGTGAAGCTGGGCGAGTTCGAACAGCACCTGGTGGCCTCGCCCGCCTACCTCGCGCGCGCCGGCAGGCCGAAGCAGCCGGAAGACCTGGCGGCGCATGACTGGGTGGCCCTGATGCTGCTGCCGACGCCTTTCACCTGGAAATTCAGTCGCCGCGGCGAGACGCGCACGGTACAGGTGAAGTCGCGCATCCGGGTCGATTCGCCCGGGGCGCTGCGCACTATGTTGCGCCAGGGCGCCGGCGTGTCGGTGCTGGACCAGTACAGCGTCCAGGACGACCTGAAGTCGGGCGCGCTGGTGCGGCTGCTGCCGGACTGGTCGCTGCCGCGCGCCGGCATCCACGCGGTGTATCCGCCCGGGCGGCACGTGCCGCCGCGGGTACGGCAGTTCATCGACTTTTACCGCGCGTGGCTGAAGCCGGCCTGATCAGCTGAAGGACAGGCGCGCGTGCGACCACGGATCGGGCACGCTGCGCCGCGTGCCGAACATGCCGGCGGCGCCGACCTTCAGCCTGTCGAGCGAAAATTGCCGCAGGTGCTGGAAGATGCTCTGGTTGATGCCCATCGTCGCCTGCATCACCAGCATGTCGACCTCGCGGCGCGGCGCGCCCTCCTGCGCTGCGCGCGGACGGCCCGGCTTGCCGCGCGCAGCCTGCTCCGCCATCGCGCAGCGAAAAGCGTCTTCCAGCGTGACGAGGCTGGCGTCGCACGCGAGGGTCCAGCAGCGCCGCAGCGTGGGGTGCGGTTGCAGCAGCTGTTCGCTGCACAGCATCGCGCACAGCCGGAGCAATTCCCTGGCCTGCCTGCCTGTGTGTTTCTCCAGTTGCGCGAGATCGACGGCGCGCGGGGCGGATGAGACGAAGCGGCCGAGCACTTCCGTGATCAGGCACAGCCGTTCGTAAAGCACGCCGCTGCCGAGAATGTCCTGATTCGATGTGCTCATGCCGCGGACGGGATCGATGACGAGGGATGCAGTGTTTCGCATGTTTGCTGTCCTTGATAAGGGGTGGCTGGATGCACGCAGCCCGGTAAGGCGAACGCGCCGCACAAGATCGTGCACGCCGACAACATTGCAATTTGCAGGCCATCGCGCGGCAGTACCGAACGCTTGCCGTTTTTTCTTTCTCGTTCAACACCTTGCGCCCGGGCGAGCGAATGAAGCGAGGTGGGCGCGCACTCTTTTAGTGCCATGCGGCGACATTGTGGTGAATGCAAGCTTGGCTAAGCAGCAAAAGCAATTGAACAAATTGCCTGAGCGACTGTCCGAATCGCTAACAGGGAGCGATCCTCGGCGGCGATGAACATGACGGGCAACGCATCGCAGACCCGCAATCCGCATTGCCGCATCCCCTCGCTGGATCCGTGCCGCATCATGCGGCGGGGCCGCTTCTTGCGACGGTAATCCGCGCAAAAATCAAGACGTGATTTGTGCCTGCGGATGGTTTACAGTGTGTTGAACGCCCTTGCCCTTGCCGCCCCAGTACGACGGCAAGGAAGGCTGCGTCCAGCGTCATGAACAGAGTTTGAAATACCGATGAAACCCCTTGCACCCGGCACCGTCATCTTCCATCGCTTTCGCGGCTATGGCGTCCTTACCTCGGTCAACCTCTTGACCGGGTGGGTCTCTGCGCGCTTCGGCGATGAAGTGCGCACGCTGGACCTGAACCTTTCGCACGATGAACTGCACCATGCGGACGGCGAACCGATCCGCTTTCGCCGCGACGCCCCGGATCGCATGCCGCACGCGCGCCTGATGGCGATGGTGCGTGAATTGCACCGCGCCGGCTACGAGCGCCTGTACCTGTATTCCTGGCCCAAGCCCTCGGGCCTGCACTGGCGCTGGCACCTGTTCACCGGGCAGCGCAACTGGATCGACCGCGCATGGCGCGAAGGATGGTACGGCTCGGGTGCGGATTACAACTTCAATCCGGTGCTGGGCTGGGGCGACCAGCCGGGCGCGACGGCGCAGGAACTGGTGCATGCCTTCGCGCGCTTCGACCCGCACGGGCTGGCGCAGGCATTGCGGCGCGATGAAGACCACACCGCGTGGTTCGACATGGTATGCGAGGCGCTGCTGCCGAATTACGCCTACACGCTGGGATGGGACTTGCGTGACGGTCCGGTGCCCGAGCATCTGCCGGTGATCCCGGTGCGCCGCGGCGTGCCTGCCTATGCGGGGCCCCCGCTGCCCTGGCCGCCGGGCTGGACCAAGCTGTGGACGGGCGGACGCGCGCTGGTGAAAACCGGATTCAGAACAAATCGCGCTGACGCCCCTTCAGACGCCGTTCGTTGAGCTGCGCGAGTGAGGTCTCCCGCTTGCCGGGAACGATGCTCACCGCGTCGCCGGCCTGCAGCGTACCGATCTCGATCACGCGCAGGTAGAAGCCGCTGTTCCCCGCCTGCACCATCATCTTCGCCGCGTGCGAAAAGCCCATCTTCGCATTGAACTTGTAGCAGGGCTGGCGCGGCTCGGTCACTGCGAGGACGACGCTGCCGATGTGCAGGCGGTCCCCCATCCACAGGTCGCTTTCCAGCACGCCCTGCAGCGTCAGGTTCTCGCCGAGGGAACCGGGCGGCAGCGGCTCCTCGCGCTTGTGCACCGCAAGGCGCTGCGCGATCCAGAATGCATAGTGCTCGGACGGATAGGCATACACCGCCTTGTTCAGTCCGCCGTGCACCGTCAGGTCCGCCTGCTCGTCGCCTTCGATGCCCAGCTTGCCGACCTTCACCGGACCTTCGACCGGATGCTTGTGGATGCCGGTCGCCACGCGGCGCATGCGATCCGACTGCGGCACGAAGAGGTCGCCGATGCTCCCCGCGTTCACGCTCAATACCTTCATGCGGCCTCCATCACGCGCCGGCGTCCGGCGAGATTGGCGGCATAGATGGACACGCCGATGGCGGCGGCCATCGGCACCGCGCTGTAGAACGACAGGCTGCCGGTGCCCTGGGTGGAAATGATCAGCCCGCCGGCAAACGCGCCTGCCGCCTGGCCGAGATAGATGGCCGATGAGTTCAGCGATACCGATGCCGAGGCAAGCTGCGGCGCCATTCCCACCAGGCGTGCCTGCTGCGCGCCGTTGATCGCAAAGCAGCCCAGTCCCCATAGCAGGATCAGCACCACGGTGAACGGCAGCGAACCGCGCGTCAGCGGCCACAGGACGATGGCCGTCAGCATGCAGCTCATCGCAACGACGCCGACGCGCATCGGACCGATGCGGTCCATCACGCGTGCGCCGATCACGTTGCCGAGCACGCCGGTGACGCCGAAGCAGAGGAACATGAGGCTGATGACGGTGGGCGTGGCGCCGATGAAATCCTTCAGCAGCAAGGCCATGTAGGAAAAGATGGTGAACATGCCCAGCGCCTGGATCGCGGTGACCGAGATGGCGAGCAGCAGCGGCTTGTTGGCGAACAGCGCCTTCCATGCGGCGCGGTCCATCGGTGCGACAAACAGTTTCGGCGGAATCTGCAGCCACACGCCGGCGGCGAACAGGGCCGCCAGCAGGCCGACCAGTCCGAGCGTCGGACGCCAGCCGATATGCGCGCCGAGATAGGCGCCGATCGGGGTGCCGACGACGGCGGCGATCGACCAGCCGAGGAAGACCAGGCCGATGGCCTTGCCGCGCACTTCCGCCGGCACCATCAGCCCTGCGGTAGCGGCGGCCTGTGCGGTGAACACGGCGGCGCCGAGCGCGGTCAGCATGCGTGCCGCGAGCAGGGTGTTGTATCCCGGCGCCAGCGCCGCCAGCCAGTGCATGGCGGCGTACAGCAGCAGCGACGCGGTCAGCAGCTTGCGGCGCTCGATGGCGCTGGTCCAGCCGGCCAGGAGAGGCCCGGTGACGCAGATCGTCATCGCAAAGGCGGAAATGAGCATGCCGACCTGTGCCGGCGAAATCGCGAGGTCGGCGCTCAGCTCGTTGAGCATGCCGGGCACGATCATCACGCCGGTGCCGATGGCGAAATTGCCGAGGGTGAGGGACCACAGTCTGGTCTGCATGGGAACTCCAGGAAGGACGCTCCAGTGTAGCGAAATATGAACGACCGTGCCGAAAGTGACGCGGCCTTATTTCTGACCGAAGTCGCCGGCAACGGCGGACGACATCTTCGCCGGGTCGAGGTATTTCTTCAGCGCGGCGTTCACCTGCTCCGGCGTGACCGCGGCAAAGTCCTGGTCGCGCTGTTCGCGCGCTGCCATGGTCCGTCCCCAGAACAAATTGTCGGCGAGCATGGCGGCGACCGTGCGTTCCTGCACGAGGTTTTGCCGCCGCACGCGCAGGATCGCTTCCTTTGCGAAATCCACCTCGAGCGCGCTGAAGCCGTCGGCCAGCACCTTGTCGAGTTCGTCGCGCAGCGCGGCTTCGAAGCGGTCGCGGTTCTGCGGCGCGAAGCTGCCGCTGATCGTGATGCGCCCGCTGCCGTCGCGCGTGCTGACGGCAAGCGCGGCGTTCACGCTGTAACTCAGCCCTTCCTTTTCGCGCAGCCGGTTCCACAGCCGCGCGCCGGCGCGCCCGCCCAGCAGTTGCACGGCGGTGTAGAGCGCAGGCATGTCCGGCGATATTTCATCCAGTGCGACAGGGAGGACGGCGGCGTAGGCGGCATTGGTCTTGTCCGGCATGTCGAGCACAAAGCGCATGGCCGGGGTTTCCTGGTGAGGCCGCGGGATGCGTGCATAGGCTTGCGGGCTGCGCCAGTCGTCGAACAGCGCGCGCAGTTGTTCCGTCACCCGTGCCGGCTCCACCGGCCCCACCATCGCCAGCTCGGCGTGGCTGGCGCCGGCATGGGCTTCGTAAAAGGCTTGGACGCGTGCGGCGCTGGCTTCGCGTGCCGCCTGCCGTGTTTCATCCGGGTGCCAGGCACTGCGCGGGTCGTCCTTGTCGTAGCGCACGGTATGCCGCGCGAGCGTGAGCGTGGCGTGGGACGCGGGATCGTTCTGCGCGGCCAGGATCTGCGCGGTCGCGGCACGCCGCGCCTGTTCGAATTCGTCGTCGGGGAAAGCGGGCATGCGCAAGACCTCGGCGACCAGTTCCAGCACGCGGCCCAGGTTTTCCACCGGCGCGTTGAAGTCGACCGCCAGACCGGCGAGGCCGCCGGCAGCCGGCGCGATGCCGTTGACGCTGATGGCGCTGTCGAGCTCCGCCAACAGGTTGTTCAGCTCGCTGCGCGAACGCCTTGCGGTGCCCTTGAGCATCATGCCGGGCAGCAGCAGGGCGTCTGTCCGCTTGCCGCGCAGGCTGTCGGGCGTTCCCCAGCGCAGGCGGAGAGTGGCGCTGACACGGCCGCCCTTGGTGGCCCGCGGCAGGATGGCGATCTTCATGCCGACGGGCAGGGAGCTTACCTGCGTGCGGGCGTCGATCTCGGTGTTCATCATGGGGAAGGCCTCGATCGCGGCGGCAGGCGCGCGGCCTCGATAATCCTTCAGCAGGGCGTCGAGGTCCGGGCGCGGCCATGCCGGGGCGCGCGGCGCCTGGGCGGCGGGGATGAAGCGGCCGGTGGTGCGGTTGCCTTGCACGAGGATGGCGCGTGCCAAGCGATCGACGTCGGCAGGCGTGACTTCCGCGATCCAGTCGCGCATGGCAAAGCGCAGCCGCCAGTCGCCGGCGGCAATGGGTTCGGTCAGGCTCATGGCCACGCCCGGCGCGTCGAGCAGGCCGCGGCTGATGGCATTGACGAGCAGCGTGCGGGCGCGCAGGACTTCATCCTCGGTCACGGGCGCCATCTTCTCCAGCGCTTCCAGCATGGCTTGCTGGGCGGCGTCGAAGTCCGTGCCGTCCGACAGCAGGGCACTGAAGTAGAGCAGGCCCGGATCGCGCGTGTGCTGGGACCAGTCGGAGACGGCGCTTGCCAGCCCGGTCTGCACCAATGCCTGGTGCAGGCGGCCGCCGGGAACGGCAGTGAGGATCTGGCGCAGGACGGTCAGTGCCGCGAAGTCGCGGCTGCCGGCCGGGACCGCGTGGTAGGCGGCGGCCACCAGGGGCGAGGCGCCGCTGCGGCGCAAGGTGACATGGCGTTCGCCCTGCTGCACCGGCTCCTGCGTGTAGAAGGGCGGGAGCTGGCGGGCGGGCTGCGGCAGCTTGCCGAAGGTGGCGGCGATGCGCGCGAGCACGGCGGCGGGATCGAACTTGCCGGCCACCACCAGCACCGCATTGTCGGGCTGGTAAAACTCGCGGTAGAAGCGTTGCAGGCGCGTGATCGAGACGTTTTCGATGTCGGACAGGGTGCCGATCACCGCCCTGCCATACGGGTGCCACTGGTAGGCGCTGGCCAGCACGGCCTGGTAGAGCGCGATGTCGGCGCGCACTCCGGCGCGCTCGAATTCGTTGCGCACCACGGTCATTTCGCTGTCGAGGTCGCGTTGCGCGACGTGGGCAGTGACCATGGCGTCGGCCAGCCAGCCGAGGTACCAGTCGAGGTTGTCGCCTTCGGCATTGAAAGTGGCGTAGTAGTTGGTGCGGTCGTAGGACGTGGTGCCGTTCCATTGCATGCCGCGCTGGGCGAATTCGGTCTTCGGGTCGGGCGTGGACGGCGTGCCCTTGAAGACGAGATGCTCCAGCAGGTGCGCCATGCCCGCCTCCCCGCTGCTCTCGTGGCGCGAGCCGACGAGATAGACGATGTTGACGGTGACGACCGGCTTGCTGTTGTCCGCGGCGAGCAGGATGCGCAGGCCGTTGTCGAGACGGTACTCGACGACGCCTTCGACAGCGGTCACCTGCCGCGCGCCCGGTATCATCCCGGCGCGCGCGGCGGCGAGGAGTGCGAGAGCGAGGAAGGCGGCGGCCAACGCGCGCAAGGTAAAGCCTTGCATGCTTGCTTACCGGCCCAGAGCGGCGGGATTGAGGATGTTCTTCGGCGTGCCGGCCGCGAAATCCACGATGTTCTGGAACGCCGCGCGGAAGTACAGCTCGTAGCTGTCCTTCTCGACATAGCCGAGGTGCGGCGTGGCCAGCACGGTCGGGATGCGCAGCAGCGGCGCGTCGGGCGGCAGCGGTTCGGCCTCGAAGACATCGACCGCGGCAGATCCGGGACGGCCGCGGTGCAAGGCGGCTTCCAGCGCGCCTTCCGTCAGCAGTTCGGCGCGGCTGGTGTTGACGAAGAGCGCGCTCGGCTTCATGCGGTCGAGGTCTTCGGCAGTGACCAGCCCGCGCGTGGCCTCGTTCAGCCGCAGGTGCAGCGAGAGGACGTCGGCCTGCGCGAAGAAGTCCTCGCGCGACGCTGCCTCGCGGAATCCCTGCTGGCGCGCGGCATCGCGGCCGGCTTCGCTGCCCCAGACCATGACATCCATGCCGAATGCCTTGCCGTAGCCGGCAACGAGTTTTCCGATGCGGCCGAAGCCCCAGATGCCCAGTGTCCTGCCCCTGAGCAGCGTGCCCAGGGTGTTGAGCTCGGGATTGATGGAAGCGGTCTGCCACAGGCCCTGGCGGAGGTTGGCCGCGTACTGCGGGATCTTGCGGGAGGCCGCCATGATCAGCGCCCAGGTCAGCTCGGCGGGGGCGGCCGGGTCGCCCACGCCTTCAGCGATCGCGATACCTGCCGCAGTTGCCGCATCAACATCGATGTGACCGCTCACCTTGCCGGTTTGCGAGATGAGCTTGAGCCGGGGCAGCTTGCCGAGCAGTTGCCGGCTGAGGACGGTACGTTCGCGGATCAGCACCAGCGCATCGAAGTCCTTTAGACGCAGCGCAAGTTGTACTACACCTTTTGCGCTGTTCGTGAACACTTTGACATCATGCCCCTCTAACAGGCGGAAGCAATCGAGACGGGTAACGCAGTCCTGATAGTCGTCGAGAATGGCTATTTTCATATGTTCTTGCCCGTTTGCCTGCAAAACCGTAGCAAAGATACGAGTCTCGGCAGAAAGCACAAATGCCTACTACAAAACTCAACTATTTTTCCTACATTTTTGTTGTAAATCATTGAGCCGAGGTGTTGCCCCGTGTACAATCGGTCCTTAACTTCTCGTTACTCCCCCTGGAGGAAACGAGCCCACCAGCCCGAGCATTATTCCATTTTTCGGGCAGCGCGGTCCTACCTCACGACCGCCCTCGACATGACCGCCGTACCGCTAGACCAATGCGCCCTAGCCGAGCCAAAAGCTGACGACGATCCTGCCGCACCGGGACAAGACAGATTTCTTTATTGGCATTGGAGGTAGTTTTTTATGAACCAGCCCGTTATGGGAGGCATTGCAGCATTGAATGCACCAACCTACGTGAAACACCAGAAGCTGATCAACTGGGTTTCGGAAATCGCCGCCCTGACCAAGCCCGACAGCATCTACTGGTGCGACGGCTCCCAGGAAGAATATGATCGCCTGTGCGCGGAAATGGTCGCCGCCGGCACCATGAAGAAGCTCAACGAAGCCAAGCGCCCCAACAGCTACCTCGCCTGCTCCGACCCGTCCGACGTGGCGCGCGTCGAAGACCGCACCTTCATCTGCTCCGAAAAGCAGGAAGACGCCGGCCCGACCAACAACTGGATGGCCCCCGCGGAAATGCGCGTGACCCTGAACGGCCTGTTCGACGGCTGCATGCGCGGCCGCACCATGTACGTGGTGCCGTTCTCGATGGGGCCGCTCGGCTCGCCGATCGCCCACATCGGCATTGAATTGTCCGACTCCCCCTACGTCGCGGTGAACATGCGCATCATGACGCGCATGGGCAAGGCCGTGTACGAGGTGCTGGGCAGCGACGGCGAGTTCGTGCCCTGCGTGCACACCGTCGGCAAGCCGCTGGCCGCCGGCGAGAAGGACGTGCCGTGGCCGTGCAACCAGACCAAGTACATCGTCCACTATCCGGAAACCCGCGAGATCTGGTCCTTCGGCTCCGGCTACGGCGGCAACGCGCTGCTGGGCAAGAAGTGCTTCGCGCTGCGCATCGCCTCCACCATGGGCCGCGACCAGGGCTGGCTGGCGGAACACATGCTGATCCTCGGCGTGGAATCGCCGGAAGGCAAGAAGCATTACGTCGCCGCCGCCTTCCCGTCGGCCTGCGGCAAGACCAACTTCGCGATGCTGATCCCGCCCAAGGCCTTCAACGGCTGGAAGGTCACGACCATCGGCGACGACATCGCCTGGATCAAGCCGGGCGCCGACGGCCGCCTGTACGCGATCAATCCGGAAGCCGGCTACTTCGGCGTGGCGCCGGGCACCAACACCGCCACGAACTCCAACTGCATGGCGTCGCTGAACGCGAACACCATCTTCACCAACGTCGCGCTGACCGACGACGGTGACGTCTGGTGGGAAGGCCTGACGAAGGAAGCGCCCGCTCACCTGGTCGACTGGCAGGGCAAGGACTGGACGCCGGACTGCGGCCGCAAGGCAGCGCACCCCAACGCCCGCTTTACCGTCGCCGCCACTCAGAATCCGGTGATCGATGCCGCCTGGGACGACCCAGCCGGCGTGCCGATCTCGGCCTTCATCTTCGGCGGCCGCCGTTCGACCACGGTGCCGCTGGTGACCGAAGCCCGCAACTGGGTGGAAGGCGTCTACATGGCCGCGACCATGGGTTCGGAAACCACCGCTGCGGCCGCCGGCCAGCAGGGCGTGGTGCGCCGCGACCCGTTCGCGATGCTGCCGTTCATGGGCTACAACATGAGCGACTACTTCCAGCACTGGCTGAACATCGGCAAGAAGATTGCCGCCTCGCCGGCCGAACTGCCGAAGATCTTCTGCGTGAACTGGTTCCGCACCGACGAGAACGGCAAGTTCGTCTGGCCGGGCTTCGGCGACAACATGCGCGTGCTGAAGTGGATGCTCGACCGCATCGAAGGCAATGCCGGCGGCGTCGAGAACATCTTCGGCGTCACCCCGCGCTTTGAGGACCTGCAGTGGGACGGCCTGGAGTTCACCCAGGAGCAGTTCGACCGCATCACCTCGATCGACAAGGCGGCATGGGAAGCCGAGCTCAAGCTGCATGCCGAACTGTTCGACAAGCTGAAGTACCACCTGCCGTCCGAGCTGGAGTCGACCAAGGCTTCGCTGGAGAAGCGCCTGGCAGCGTAAGCTGCGCCGGGCAGGGCAAGATGAAGGCGGCCGGAATATCCGGCCGCTTTTTTTTCGTATGCTACCGGGAAGACAAGCTTTTTGTTACTGCATGTCAATTTTCTAATGCAAAGCGGACAACCCGGTTTCCGCCGCGATTTCACCGCAAGAGCACGGTTCTTTGAAAGATCTAGCTTCGAAGAGAAGTGGGCGCTAGCTGGACTTCCGAGCATGGAAAAATGTTTCCACACGGAAAGTAACGTTTCCTTACAATTGAAATCTTGCCGTACGGCAATATTGTGCAAGAATGAGGTGAGAGTCTGATTTACTGGACATCCCTTCCCTACATTCACTCAATGCAGCCCGGCCATGGCTTCCGAAGTCTCACTCGTCGATGCGCACAGCGCAAACCCGATTCCGCCTTCCCTCCGGATCGAGGTGTTGCAGGCGCTTGCGGATACCGCGGCGGGCCTGGCCAACAAGCAGATTGACGGCTTTATCACGCGCCTGGCCGACGCCATGCTGGACGCGGCCAAGACGGCCGGCGACCCGCAGGACGCGAAGCTGCTCGCCGCTTCCTCCGCGCTCCTCAAGCGCAACCGCTATCCCTTCTATTATGTGATGTCCGAGCGGCTCGGGGCCGCCCTGCATAACGAAGTGCTGGCGGCCGAATATCCCGGCACGGTGCAGGAATCGGCGGCCGTCCCGGCGCCGCTGCCGCCCGAGCTGGAAGTGGACAAGAAGCTCTGCCTGGTCAAGGCCGCCCGCGGGATCGAGGCCGAGAACAATACCCGCCTGACCGCGCTCAACATCCGCCTGGCCTCGCTGCTCGGCCGCGAGGCGCTGCAGACGGCGCAGAATCCCTTCCGCCCGCAGGTCTTCCTGTCGGTGATCCACGAATCCTGGTGCGAATTCCAGCCGGATACGCAGACCCACCACTTGGTGTACCGCCTGCTCGGCCCCTCGCTCTGCCTCGATCTCGCGCCGGTGCTGCATGCGCTGAACATGGCGCTGATCAAGCGCGGCATCGTGCCGCACCTGCCGGCCGCGGCGCTGGTCGCCACGCTGGACGCGGAAAAGAAAGCCTCCCCCGGCCAGGACGAAGCATCGCTGGATCCGGTCACCCGGCAGCTGCGCCGCCTGTTCCCCGCGGAAGAGAAGACGCCCGCCCGCAGCGGCGACCGCGCGCTCGATACCGACTTCCCGGCACTGTTTGCGGAGGACGCGCTGCACGCGACCGCGTCGCGCAACGAATTGATGTCCTTCCTGTCGGCCGTGCAGCGCACTGCTTCCGCCCAGCCGGCTCAGCCCGCCAAGGGTGCCATGCGCGCCGCGCCCTTCCATGTCGACATCCTCGACCGCATTCGCAAGGATGCGCCGACGGGCGCGCTGACGGCGACCGATACCAGCGTCATCAACCTGTTGAAGAAGATCTTCGGCACCGTGTTCGCCAACGACGACATCGCCGACGAGATGAAGGCCCTGATCGGCGCGCTGCAGGTAGCGGTGCTGAAGGCGGCGGTGCAGGACAAGGATTTCTTTTTCAAGGCCGGCCATCCCGCGCGCCGGGTGCTGGACCTGATGACCCGGCTGTCCGTCGGCTGGGACCCGCGCAAGGGCGATGCCGATCCGCTGTACGCGGTCATCCAGCGCAACGTCAAGCGCATCCAGCAGGAATCCGACCAGCGCATGGGCGTCTTCGCGGATGCCGCAGCCGAGCTGCTGGCTTTTATCAAGCGCGACGACACCGCGACCGAGCAGGTGCTGGCCAATTCGATCGGCAACGCCCTGCAGCAGGAGCGGCATGACCAATGCGTGAAGGCGGCGAAGAACGAGGTCGCGATGCGGGTGGGCACCGGCGAGGTGGTCGCCTTCGTCGAGACCTTCCTCGAGGACAAGTGGGTGCGTGTGCTGACGCTTGCCTACGGCGTCAAGGACGAGAAGCCGCAGGCCGTCGAGAGCGCGATCCGCACAATGGACGACCTGTGCTGGAGCGTGAAGCCGAAGATCACGGCCGCCGAGCGCAAGGACTTGCTGGCCAAGCTGCCGCCCATGGTCGCCATGCTGAACAAATGGCTGGACCTGATCAAGTGGCACGGCGACGACCGTGAGCGCTTCTTCAAGGAGCTGGCCGAGTGCCATGCCTCTATCGTGCGCGCGCCGCTGGAGCTGTCGCCGGAGCGCCAGATGCAGATCGCGCTCGCCGTGGCCAAGCGTGCCGCGGAGCGGCGGGCGCAGCGCCAGGCAACGCAGCAGCCGGAACCCGAACCGGATGCATTCGACCAGATGGTCGACGATCTCGAACGCGGGACATGGATCGAATTCAAGCGCACGGACGGCACGGTCATCAAGATCAAGCTGGCCTGGGTCAGCCCCATGCGCAGCCTGTACATCTTCTCGACCAATGACCGCCTGGAAGCCCTCTCGGTATCGGCCGAGGAGCTGGCGCAGGCGATGCGGGAAGGACGTGCGCGCATCCTGTCGCTGTCGGGACTGGTCGGTAGCGCGCTGGCGTCGGTCTTTGGCGCGGACGGTGCGAACGATGCGGCAATGGAGGCGAAGTCAGCGGCATAGGGCGTGGTAGTGCTGCTTTCCCCAAGCGCGACAGTCAACCTGCTCGCGCTTTTTTTTGCATTTTCGATCAATCTGCCCGCCGGGCAATATGTTGCGGAACTGCACGAACATTTATGCACCTAAGGAACGCATTGAATGGCAATGTGTTTCTGATGGGAGAGAAGAATTGGCACAGCAAGATGGCAACAAGGATGTCACGCTGGATGACTTGCTGAGAATTGTGGAATCGGCAGCACGTACGATCGAACGCCTGCAGGCAGTGAATGCGACGCTCATGCAGCAGATGCGCGATGCCGAGTCGGCGGCGCAGCTGGCGAACGCCGATGCCGAATCCAAGGCACGACAGATCGACGAACTGGAGCAATCCGAAGCCGCGCTGCGCGAAGACGCCGCGTGGTGCCGTTGGTTCAAGAACAAGTACGGCGCATCGACCTTCTTTTCGCATATCGAACGCGAATACCAGTCTACCCAGCGCGTGGACGAAGCCGTCCCGTACGCGGCGCAGTCAGGCCCGGCGGCGGACGCGTCCTGACTGTTCCACCGTCTGCGGCAGCTCGCGCCGCGCGTTGTTGGCGAAGACGATCGGCGCGGCGCACTCGTGCTTCAGGCCGCGGCAGGTGCGATAGGCCTCGCGAATGCACGCCAGGTCTGACTCGACGTCCCCGGTGAGCATGGCATAGCTGACCATGCGCACTTCCCGGGTGCGGTAATCGATGCACGCCATCCCGAGCGGAACGCCGGCCGACAAGGCAATGTGGTAGAAGCCGCTGCGCCAGCTGTCGCGGTACTTGCGCGTGCCTTCCGGCGCCAGCGCCAGCCAGTATTCGTCAGCCGCCCGGATCCGCGCCGCCAACCGTTCGATGGCGCCGGTATTGGACGCGCGCTCGATCGGCTCGCCGCCCCAGGCGCGGAAGAACGGTCCGAGCAGTGCGCCGCACGGCCCCTTGAACAAAGCTTCCTTGCCCAGCCAGCGAAAACGGACGCCGATCGCCCATTTGGCGAGCAGGCCGATGACGAAATCCCAATTCGAGGTGTGCGGATAGACGATGACGACGCCGCGCGGCCCGGGCAGCGGCGCGACATTGACGCGCCATCCGAACAGGCCAAGCATGCGCACGGCAAAACGCTGCCAGCGTGTGGCTACTCCCGCAGTCGTGAGGTAATGGTCGGACATGAGGGCTCATTATCCGCCTTTTATTTCTAACTGGAAATGCTATTGGTCAAGAAGCGACAGGGGTGCGCGGGTTATGATTAAATCAGCAACTTCACTCATTTCCAACGAGGATACGCATGGCCGGAGCCAGCCTGTTAGCCCTGCTCGACGATATCGCCACCATTCTTGACGATGTGGCGGCAATGACCAAGGTCGCCGCGAAAAAAACCGCCGGCGTGCTTGGCGACGACCTCGCGCTCAATGCGCAGCAGGTCTCCGGCGTCCGGGCCGAGCGCGAGATCCCGGTAGTCCTGGCAGTGGCCAAGGGCTCGCTGGTGAACAAGATCATCCTGGTGCCGGCGGCGCTGGCCATCAGCGCATTCGCGCCGTGGGCAGTCACGCCGCTGCTCATGATAGGCGGCGCCTTCCTGTGCTACGAGGGCTTCGAAAAGCTCGCGCACAAATTCCTGGCGAACAAGAAGGAAGAGGACCACCGCCACGCCGAACTGGTCGAGGCCGTCGCCGACCCGGCCGTGGACCTGGTGGCGTTCGAAAAGGAGAAGGTGAAAGGCGCGATCCGGACCGATTTCATCCTGTCCGCGGAAATCATCGTGATCTCGCTGGGCGCCGTCGCCGACGCAGCGTTCGAGACGCGCGCGGCCGTGGTGACGGCCATCGCCGCGATCATGACGGTGGGCGTGTACGGTCTGGTGGCCGGCATCGTGAAGCTCGACGATGCGGGCATGCATCTCATGCAGCGCCGCGGGCCGGCGCAGCTTCTGGGACGCGCGCTGCTGCGCACTGCCCCCATTCTGATGAAGTCGCTGTCCATCCTGGGCACGGCGGCGATGTTCATGGTCGGCGGCGGCATTCTCGTGCACGGCATACCCGTCGCGCACCACGCGCTCGAAGGCGTCGCGCACGCAACCGGCGCGCTGGAACCCCTGACCTCGGCGCTGTTGAACGGGCTGGCCGGCGTCGTCGCCGGCGGCATCGTGCTCGCCGTCGTCAGCGGCGTCCAGTACCTGCTGCGCATGTTCCGCAAGCCGGCCTGATCAGTAGGCCGGCCGGTAGTCGCGGCCTTCATCGTAGCGACTCTGCCAGTGCCGCAGGTAGGAGGCCGCGAGTTCGGCGTTGTGCCAGATCACCAGCACGTTCTCGCTGTTCGCCTTCGCCGCCGCCTGCGAATAATTGAATGAGCCGGTCTGCACGTGCAGGCCGTCGCTCACGATGTACTTGTCGTGGTGGATCACATACCTGTCGTTGGTGCGCACGGCGATGCCGGCATTGGCCAGCAAGTTGAGCGCGGCCTTGCCCGACTTCGACGTCGTTCCCTTCTCGTCGGCCACCACCCGCACGTCGACGCCGCGCCGGTGCGCATCGGTGAGCGCCCGCACCACCTTGGGCGAGGTGAACGAGTAGGCGGCGAGGCGGATGCTCTTTTGCGACGCGTTGATCGTCTTGAGCACGAGACGCTCGGCGCTGCCTTCCGGGGAATAGCCGGACTCGATCTGCGCCGTGGAGGGCGCCTTGTCGGTGCGCGACTGGATGGCGCGCGAGAGCTCGTCGACCAGGGTGGGCTGGCGCGCATGAGCGCTGTGGGTGCCGAGGGCAATCAGGAAAGCAAGGGCGGAAATCAGTTTCATCATGGTGGCGATCTGAGTCCCGCCATCGCCGGGAGTTCCCTTCGGCAATCACCCCCACACGCCGGTGGCATCCAGATGCGGCGATTGTTCCTTCAGGCTCCAGCGCAGCGGCAGCCCACCGGGGCGCCATACGTGGTGCTCCGTGCGGAACCGCAGCACCCGCTGCGCGCCGGCGACGCGTGCGATGTCCGGCCCCTCCCAATCCGTTTCTGCCCGGCCGCTGAGGTGCAGCAGGTCGCCGCGTTCGAAATCGATGAACAGCAGGCCGGCGCGGCCGTCGGCGGCGATGTTGCCGATGGTGTTGAAGAAGTTATTCCCCTGGAAGTCCGGCCACGCGATCGTGCCGTTGTCGTCCGCATGGACGAAACCGGGGCGGCCGCCGCGATGGGAGACATCGGCCGCATGTGCGGTGCCGTAGGCCTTGTCGGCGGCGGTGGCGATGAAAAAGGTATCGGCACGGCGCACGAGCGTGAGCGCCGGCGCGGGCAAGTGCACGCCGCCGCTAACGGCGGGCAGCGCGTCGTCCTGCACGCACGCCTGCAGTTCGCGCGTCTGGATGTACTTGGCGCAATTGCCGAAGCTCTGCGCGAGGGCAAACCCGAAACCGGTGGCATCGGCGGAGGTAATCGTGCCGTTGGCGCGGTTGCGCCGCCGCGTCTCGAACTGCAGTCCGAGCAGGCCGACCGGCGTGCCAGGCGCCAGGGAGGCGGCGAGCGGATCGTCTTGCATCAGACGGGCATCGATGCGCAGTGCGGCCGGCGCCGGCGACGAGACGAAACCCGGCCCGCCCCAGAGCAGGGAGGCCCATACGCGCCCGGCCGCATCTTCCGCGCCGACGAACAGCGTGGGCAGCAGCGGGAAGAATTCGCGGTGCTGGTCGGGCATGTAATCGCGCAGCACGATGCTGCCGACTTTTTCCATCTGCGCTCGGACGCCGATACGCGCCTGCGCCTGCTGTTCGCCAGGGTGAAAGGGAGCGGTATGCATTGGATGCCTCGTTATGCCGCCTTCGGCGCCGGCGTTTCGATCATTGGCAGGAAGCCGGGCAGTGCCTCGATGCGCGCAAGCCATGCGCGTACCGCCGGCCAGGGGTCGAGCGAGATGTCGCCTTCCGGTGCGCGTGCGATGTAACTGTATGCGGCCACGTCGGCGATGGTGACAACGTCACCGGCAAGGAAGGCGCGCGAATGCAGTTCGCCCTCCATCACCCGGAACAGGCGCTCGGAGCGGCGCAGCGCGGCCTCCATGTCGACCGGGGCGCCGAAGCGCTTCCCGAGCCGCGCGGTGGCCGGGCCGAAGGCGATCTCGCTGGCCGCCGCCGACAGCCAGCGCTGCACCCTGGCCGCGCCTTCCGCATCGCGCGGCAGCCAGTGGGCGTCGCCGTACTTCGTCGCGAGGTAGACAAGGATGGCGTTCGAGTCGGCGACCACGGTGCCGTTGTCGTCGATTGCCGGCACCTGGCCGAAGGGATTGATCTTCAGGTAGTCGGGCGTCTTGTGCTGCCCGGCGCGCAAGTCGATGTCGACCGGCCTGTACGGCAGGCCGAGCAGGGACAGGAACAGCTCGGCGCGGTGCGCGTGGCCGGAAATGAGGCTGCGATAAAGCGTGATCGGGGCAGTTGCTTGCATATCGGGTCTCCATTTTGTCGGGAGACTTGATTCTGCATGCACTACATTGCTGAATAAATGGCAGCAAATGAAGCAGATTACTCCATAATGCGAAGTAATCTTTCTGTCTTTTCCAGACCATGGACAAACTGCGCGGCATACAGACCTTCATTGCCATCGCCGACCGAGGCAGCCTGACCGCCGCCGCCGCCGCGCTCGATACATCGCTGCCCACCGTGGTGCGGCGCCTGGCTGAGCTGGAGGATAACCTCGGCGTACGCCTGTTCAATCGCACCACCCGGCGTATTCATCTGACCGACGAAGGCCACCGCTATCTCGCGATCTGCCGCCATGCCCTCGGCCAGCTGGAGGAAGCGGAGGACACGCTGTTCGATGCGCGCGCCGAGCCCGCGGGAAAACTGGTGATTACAATGCCCGTGCTGTTCGGGCGCCTCCATGTGGCGCCGCTGGTGCGGGCGTTCATGCGCAATCATCCCGCGGTGACGGTGGAAATGCTGATGCTTGATCGCAGCATCGACTTGATCGAGGAAGGGGTGGACCTGGCGGTGCGCATCGGCCACCTGGCCGATTCGACCCTGCACGCGGTGCCGGTGGGCCAGCTTCGCCGCGTTGTATGCGCCAGCCCCGAATACCTGAAGGCGAACGGGACCCCGCGCCATCCGTCCGAACTGGGCAGGCATGCAGGCATCGGCTTCACCGGTCGCAGCGTACTGCGGGAATGGCAATTCCGGGAAGACGGCAGGCTGTCGGGGGTGCGCATGGAGCCGCGCATGACGACCAACCTGGTCGAGGCGGCGGTCGATGCATGCTGCGACGGACTCGGACTGGGCGTCTTCCTGTCTTACCAAGTGCAGGCAGCGGTGCGCGCGGGGAAGCTCAAGCCCGTGCTGCGCAAGTTCGAGACCGACCCGGTGCCGATTTCCATCCTGTATCCCCATGCCCGGTTGATGTCCGCCCGGGTGCGCGCTTTCATCGATTTCGCCGTGCCGCGCCTGCGCGCGGAAGATTTCACCCGCCTGTGATGAACCGGAAGTGTTAAGTTGCTGCAACCTAAACTTTCTGCAGAGAAATTCCTATACTAATAGCTACAAATTTTGATTGACGCACATCAATGAAGTGCGTTTTCGCAAACTTTCGCTGCACTGCAACAAAAAAATCGCCGTAGGATTAGGAACTGCAATACACATAACAACAGAACGGGGAAGATCTTGTCCTGCCCACTCTCGCGCAAACCGGTGTCGGTCGCAGCCTTGCTGGTCCTCGGTGCAGGACTGGCCTTTACCGGAATACTCTCCGCCTGGCTCGGGCGAACGCACGATACGGCGCGGCAACAGGAACTGGAATATGCGGCCGACATGCGGCAGACGGCTTTCCTGGAAGCGCTCGACAATACGCTCGATGCCTTGACCGTGGTCAACCGCTTCTTTTCCAGCGCCGGCGAACCGAACCGGCGCCAGTTCCAGGACTTGTCCGGTCTCCTTGTGGAACGCCACCCCTTCGTCCAGGCGTTCGCGTTCTCCCGCGTCATCCCCGATGCCCAGCGCCATGCGTTTGAAGCGCGCATGCAGCGCCATCACGATGGCTTCGTCATCACGGAGATCAGGAACGGCAGAACGGTGCCTGCGGGCAGCCGGCCGCAGTACCACGTCATCGAGCAGGTTGCCCCGGCCGCGCCCAACGCCCTCGTCGTCGGACTCGATATCAATTCCGTTCCCGGCAGGGAACGGGCGCTGGACCGGGCCCGCACTGCGGGGGCGCCGAGCGCGACCGGGCTGTTCGATCTGCTGACGGCCGGCGGCCGGCGCGGCTTTGTCGTCTTCGTGCCGGTCTACCGCCCGGGAGCCGCCAGGGAGGAGGCCAATGTGGCCGGCTATACCGCGGTTGTCATCCGCGCATCCGCATTGGTCGAATCGGTCATGCGCCGCGCCGCCCTGCTGCAATCCCGCGATGTGGATGTGAGCATCCTGGTCGATGACGGCGCGGACAAGGAACTGGTCTTCCGCACCGGAGCGGCGGTTCCACATGGGCCTGCAGCGGTCCGCAGCTTCGAGACGGCGGGCTTGCGCTGGCATCTTGAGGTGAGCCAGCCGCCGTCGGCGGTCGGCATTCAATACGCGCTGCGGTGGATCGCCCTTGCGGGCGGTTCGGCGCTGAGCATCCTGCTGGCGCTCTACCTGCAATCGCTGGCAGTGCGCGCCCGCGACCTGGCACGCGCCAACGCCCGCCTGAAGGACGACATCGCCGCGCGCAAGCGCATCGAAAGCGCGCTGCGCGCCAGCGAGGAACGCTTCCAGCGCCTGGCAAGCATGTCGTCGGACTGGTACTGGGAGCAGGATGCGGACCTCCACTTCACCATGATCAGCGGCGACAGGATTTTCGGCGACACGCCGACGCGGGAGCTGATCGGCAAGGCGCGCTGGGACATCCCGGTGGAGATCGATGAAAAGGACTTCGAGCACCACCTTAACCTGATCCGCCTGTACCAGCCCTTCACCGACCTCGAATACCGGGTGCGCGACGCGAAAGGGCGCGAGCACTGGATGTCGGTCAGCGGCGAGCCGATGTTCGGCAGCGATGGGGAATTCCTCGGTTACCGCGGCACGGGCAAGGACATCACCGAGCGCAAGGAATCGGAACAGGCGCTCAGGCAGTCGCAGATCGAGCTGCGCGAACTGGCCGCGCACCAGGCGCGGGTGAAAGAAGACGAACGCAAGCGCATTGCGCGCGAGATCCACGACGACCTCGGCCAGAACCTGCTCGCGCTGCGCATCGACGTTTCGCTGCTGGAAGACGAGACGCGCCAGCGGCATCCCGCGCTCAACGAACGCATCCACAGCCTGCTGTCGCAGGTGGACAATGTGGTGCGATCTGTGCGCACCATCATCAACGACCTGCGCCCGGCCGTGCTCGACCTCGGCCTGCAGTGCGCGGTCGAGTGGCAGGTGCAGCAGTTCCGCCAGCGCAGCGGCGTGTCCTGCACCCTGTCCACCGAGGGCGGCGACATCGACGATGTGCTGGACGAGGAAGCGGCCACCTCGATCTTCCGCATCCTGCAGGAATCGCTCACCAATGTCAGCCGGCATGCGTACGCAACGCATGTCGACATCCGCCTGCAGCGCCGCTACGACAGCGTCGTGCTCGAGATCGCGGACGACGGCGTGGGCACCTTCCCCGGCAACATGCGCAAGCCGCGCTCCTTCGGCCTGATCGGCATCCGCGAGCGCATCTATACGATGGGCGGCGAGTTCCGCGTGGTCAGCGCGCCGGGCAAGGGCACGACGCTCACCATCACCATTCCGGCATCGCAGACATCGGCCGCCGCTGCATGAGCGGCGGCACAACGTATCACTTGTACAGCACCTCAGGCAGCCACATGCCGATCGCCGGGAAGGTGTACAGCAGGACCAGCGCCAGCACCTGGATGGCCATGAAGGGCAGCATGCCGAGGAAGATCTGGTTCAATGTCACTTGCGGGGGCGACACGCCCTTCAGGTAGAACGCCGCCATCGCCACCGGCGGCGACAGGAAGGCGGTCTGCAGGTTGAGCGCGACCAAGAGGCCGAAGAACAGCGGATCGACATTGAAATGCGCCAGCAGCGGGATGAAGATCGGCATGAAGATCACGATGATCTCGGTCCACTCCAGCGGCCAGCCGAGCAGGAAGATGATCACCTGCGCCAGGATCATGAACTGCAGCGGCGTCATGTCGAGCGACAGCACCCAGTTGTTGATGATCTCCTGGCCGCCCAGCAGGGCGAACGCCGCCGAGAAGATGCTCGACCCGACGAACAGCCAGCACACCATCGCGCTCGTCTTTGCCGTGAGGAAGACCGATTCCCTCAGCACCTCCAGATTGAGCCGCTTGTAGGCCGCCGCCAGCACGAGGCCGCCCAGCGATCCCATGGCCGCCGCTTCGGTCGGCGTTGCCAGTCCGAACACGATGGCGCCGAGCACCGCCAAGATCAGGATGGCCAGCGGGAAGAAGGAGCCGAGCAGCATCTTGAAGATTTCCAGCCGCGTGAAGCTGAAGATCGCATAGAAAACCGCAAGGGCAGCCAGGCCGGCGGCAAGCGTGATCCAGAAGCCCAGGGGTAAAGGCTTGGTCTCCGCCGCCTCCTGCGCTTCGCCGACATCGGTCTTTGCCGCGGGTGCGGTGTCGGCGGGCGCCGCCGGTGCGGGAGTGACAACGGAATCCGCTTTCTTGTCCTCCGCCGGCGGTTCCGACAGGCCCTCGGCACCGGGCGGCTCCGCCAGCCCCTCGGACGGAGGTTCGGCAAGACCGCCTTCGGAAGGCTCGCTCAGTCCGCCTTCTTCCGTCAATTCGATGCCCTCGCCCATCTGCACGACGCCAGTCATATCCTGCTCGTCAACCGTCGTCACCGCGCGGTAAGCAAAGCCCATGAGCAGCGCAAAGGTCAGCGCCGGCAGCAGGGTGATGAACAGCTGGCCGAGCAGCGTGCCGCGGCTCACGCCGGCATGGCTCTTGCCGCCGAGCGCGCCCAACAGGCCGGTGACTGCATTGCGGCTGCCAGTGCCCGATATCGCCTGGGCCCATGCCGGCAGGGGCACTTTCCGGTCTTCCTCCGACAGCGGAGGCGCATAGTCCGGTTTCAGCTTTGCAAGCAGGATCACATAGCCGATGTAGAGCGTGGCGAGCATGATGCCCGGGAAGAAGGCACCGGCGTACAGCTTGACGACGGAAACGCCGGCCGTTGCGCCGTAGACGATCAGCAGCACCGAGGGCGGGATGAGGATGCCAAGGCAACCGCCGGCAGTGATCGAACCTGCCGACAGTTTGACGTTGTATCCCGCCTTGAGCATGGCCGGGAAGGCGAGCAAGCCCATCAGCGTGACGACCGCGCCGACGATGCCGGTGGCAGTGGCGAAGATCGCACAGGTAACAATGGTGGCTACCGCCAGCGAACCCGGCAACCTTGCCATGGCGAGATGCAATCCCTTGAACAGCCGGTCGATCAGGTTTGCGCGTTCGACCAGGTAGCCCATGAACACGAACAGCGGGATCGAGATCAGCACGTCGTTGGCCATCACCGCGTAGGCCCGTTGCACCATGAGGTCGAGCGTGAGCCCGATGGCGTCGTCCGGATTGCGGCTGCGATAGGCCAGCCAGGCGAAGAACACGCCCATGCCCATGAGCGTGAACGCGGTCGGGAAACCGAGCATGATCGCCACCACCACCAGCGCCAGCATGAGCAGGCCGAGGTGGCCGTTGGTCATCTCGGAGGGCGCCGGCATGAGGACGAAGACACCGATCACTACCATGGCCATGATGGTCAGGCCGAACCAGACTTCCTTCCTCATTGCCTGTCCCCTTTCCCCTGGCCGGCGAGTTCGCCCAGCTTCGCGATGTCCTCGTCTTTCACGTGCACCATTTCCTTGAGCTTGTCGACATCGACTTCCTCGACGTCCTGCTCGCGCGGCGGCCAGTCGCCTTGCTTGAGGCAGGCAATGCAGCGCACGATCTCGACCACGCCCTGCGCCAGCAGCAGCGCGCCGGCGATCGGGATCACGGTCTTGAAGGGATAGAGCGGCGGGCCGTTCGCGGTGAGTGTGGAATGTTCATTGATGGCCCACGATTCCTCGGCGTAGGTATAGCCGGCCCACACCAGGGCCACGATGCCGGGAATGAAGAACAGGATGTAGAGCAGCAGGTCGAGCGCCGCCTGCAGGCGCGGCGGGAAGAAGCCGTACAGTACGTCGCCGCGCACGTGGCCATCCTTGGCCAGGGTGTAGGCCCCGGCCATCATGAAGGAGGTGCCGTACATCATGATCATCAGGTCGAACGACCAGGCGTTCGGCGTATTGAGCACGTAACGCGAGAACACTTCCCAGGAAACCTGCAAGGTGAGCGCCAGGATGAGCCAGGCAAAGGCCTGCCCCACCCAGGTGCTGACCCTGTCAACGAAGTACAGGAGCTTTTGCATTATCGGAACCTCGTGAGGCGGCGGCCCCACGCGAGCTGGCCGCCGCGGCGTTCAAAAAAAACACCATCCGGTACCACGGGATGGTGTTTTATGCGCAGTCCGTTGCGGTCAACCCTTCTTGACCGGCTGCTTCTTGCCAAAGTAGTGGTTGTAGGCCATGCGGCGCGGGTTGTTGGTGTCCATGTCCCACTTCACGGCACGCTCGGCAAAGGCGCGCATCGAGGCTTCCACCTCCTTGAACAGCGGGTTGCCTTCGCCCTTCTTCGCCACCACTTCGTCCCAGACCGCGAGCTGTTCCTGCAGGAAAGCATCCGGCGTCTTGTAGAACTTCACGCCGTTCTTGGTCTGCAACTCGCGGTAGTCGGTGGAGTAGCGGTCGACCGCCTTCCACGACATGTCGGCGGACGAGGCCTCGACGGCGTTCTCGATGATCGCCTTGAGCTTGGCCGGCAGCGCGTTGAACTTGGGCTTGTTGAAGGTGATCTCGAACTGCTCGGAGCTCTGGTGGAAGCTTTGCAGCATGCAGACCTTCGAGACGTCCGGGAAGCCGAGCACGCGGTCGGAGGTAGCGTTGTTGAACTCGGCGCCGTCCAGCAGGCCGCGGTCCATCGCCGGCACGATCTCGCCGCCGGGCAGGGCATTCACCGCCGCGCCCATCGAGGTGAACAGGTCGATCGCGAGGCCGTTGGTACGGAACTTCAGGCCCTTGAAATCGGCCGTCTTGGTGATCGGCCGCTTGAACCAGCCGAGCGGCTGGGTCGGCATCGGGCCGGTCAGGAAGGAGACGATGTTGGCGCCGATCGAATCATAGAGCTTGGCCAGCAATTCCTTGCCGCCGCCGTACTTGTGCCATGCCAGCACCATGTTGGCATCCATGCCGAAGGCCGGGCCCGAAGTCCACAGCGCGATCGCTGCCTGCTTGCCGTAGTTGTAGCCCATCACACCATGGCCGCCGTCGAGCGTGCCCTTGGACACGGCATCGAGCAGGCCGAAGGCCGGCACCACCGCGCCTGCCGGCAGCACTTCGATCTTGAGCTCGCCGCCGGTCATGTCGTTGACCTTCTTGGCGAAGTCGTTGGCGTACTCGTGGAAGATGTCCTTCGCCGGCCAGGTGCTCTGGAAGCGGAACTGCGTCGGGGTTTGTGCGGTGGCTACCGCGGGAAACGCCAGCGCAGTGGCGGTGCCCGCCGCTGCCTTGCCCAGGAAGCCGCGACGCGAGGTTTGAACCGGGGAATTGGTCTTGCCAGTCTTCTTCATGGTGTGTCTCCTATGGTGGTGTAGTAATACCTTGGACATTGTCGTCCCACGGGATGGAGCGAGACTTGATACAAAGCAATAGGACGAACCGGATAAGAATGCGCTGGCAGGCGTGGAATGGGCAAGCCGCAACGCAACATGGAAATCGGTCTACAATGGCCGGTTCCTCCTCACTGATCACTCACTGATCAATGTATGCCGCGCGCTTGGCAGCGCAAGTTTTTTCGGCATGGTCGTTGCATGTGCGCCCGGCGTGCATCCCTCTGGGCGCCGGGCTTGCCCGCTCCTGGTCAGAACTCTTCCCAGTCACCGTTTGAAGAAATGTTTGCCGGCCGCTTCGGCACCGGTGCCGGCAGCGGCGCAGGAACGACCGCCGGCAAAGTTGCCGTGTGCGCGCCGTCGAGCTTGAAGACCGCCACCGCGTCGGACAGGTGCATGGACTGGTCATGCATGGACTGCGAGGCGGCGGCGGCCTGCTCGACCAGCGCGGCGTTCTGTTGCGTTGCCTGGTCCATGTGGGCGATAGCCTGGTTGATCTGCTCGATGCCCGCGGTCTGTTCCCGGGTGGCGGCGGTGATTTCGGCCATGATGTCGGTCACGCGCCTGACGCTGTCGACGATCTCGCTCATCGTGGCTCCGGCCTCGTCCACCAGGCGGGCGCCGCTGTCGACCTTGTCGACGGAATCGTCGATCAGCGACTTGATTTCCTTTGCCGCCGCGGCAGAACGCTGCGCCAGGCTGCGTACTTCCGCCGCCACCACCGCGAAGCCGCGCCCTTGTTCGCCGGCACGCGCCGCTTCCACGGCTGCGTTCAGCGCAAGGATGTTGGTCTGGAATGCAATACCGTCGATCACGCCGATGATGTCGACGATCTTCTTCGAAGAGGCATCGATCGATCCCATCGTCTCCACCACCTGCGCCACGACCTTGCCGCCGCGCATGGCCACTTCCGACGCCGAGATGGCAAGCTGGTCGGCCTGGCGCGCGTTGTCCGCATTCTGCTTCACTGTCGAAGTGAGCTCTTCCATCGACGAAGCGGTTTCCTCCAGCGAACCGGCCTGCTGTTCGGTGCGGTGCGACAGGTCGCGGTTGCCGGCCGCGATCTCGCTGGACGCGTTCTGAATGGCGTCGGTGCCGCCGCGTACGCGTGCCACGATTCCGGCGAGGCTGTCGTTCATGTTCTTCAGCGCCTGCAGCAGGTGCCCGGTTTCGTCGTTGGAGCGGATTTCCACGCGCTGGGTGAGGTCACCCGCTGCGATGCTTTCGGCGAGCTTTACGGCATCGTTCAGCGGCAGCATGATGGAACGGATGACCCAGGCGCCGACGGCGGCCGCCAGCAGCAGGCCGAACAACAGCGCGGCGACACAGCTGTAACGCACCATGTCGTAGGTGCTCTGCGACGCGGCGAACTCTGCCTTGGCGACATCGAGCTGGAGCTGGATGAGCGCGTTGATGCGGTCGCGCGCCGGCGCGAACAGGGCTTCCATCGGGCCGTGCAGCAGTTCCGTAGCCTTGGCCGTGTCCCGCGCGCGCAGCGCTTCGACCGCCGGCTTGAGGCCCTCGGTGACGAATTGCCTGCGCTTCTCGGCGAATTCTCCGGCGATGCGGCGTTCATCCGGAGTGAGGGAGGTCTGCATGTAGATGTCCCAGGTCAGGCTGACCTGCCGGATGTTGGCATCGACCTCATCCATGAGCCTGGCCGCCTCTTCCGGCTCGTCTGATACAGCCTTGGCGACGAGCAGCTGGTTCAGCGTCAGCTTGCGCACGATGTCGTCGAGCTGTCCGAGCGCGACCAGGCGGTCGTCGTACAGCGAGCGCATGGCTTCGTTGGCGTGGCCGAGCGCGCCGATGCCGATGGCGGCGCCGACGATGAGTTGGGCCGAGAGAAAACCCAGGACGAAAACGAGGCGCGACTTGATGGTAATGTTCTTCAACATGGGAAGCCTTTCCACAGGATGGGCGTCGCGAAGCATGTCGGGAAACCGCCGGACGTGCAGATCGGGCGGAGCGGCGACGCAGGTTTATTTTTCTTGTTTCGCTTGCCGCACGACCACGCGCGCGGCAGCCTTATGGGCCGCGGCAAATCCTACTGATGGCAACTTGCAATAAAATTGACGCACATCAAAATTTGCCGAAACGCCAACACGTCCTAGGCGAAATGCAGGCTTTGTCCTACACCGCCCGCCGCTTGCGGCAGGTCACGAGGACGGCCGCCGTTCTGATTACGCTGTGCATGCAATCCATCCACTCAGGGAGGGTCTATGGAAGTACTGGTACTCGGGCTTGTGCTGTTCCTCGGCATCCATCTTCTGCCGGTGCTGACCGGCGTGCGCGAGGCGCTGTATGCGCGTCTCGGCGAGAAGGCTTACAAAGGCATGTTCTCGATCATCTCGGCGCTGGGCCTGGTGCTCATCGTCGTCGGCTACTGGCGCGCGCCGTCCGAACCGCGGCTGTTCAGTCCCTTTCCCGCGGCGATCCTGGCCGCGCCGCTGGTGATGATCGTGAGCTTTGTGCTGCTGGCATCGGCCAACATGCGCAACCGCATCCGCCGCGCGCTCCGGCACCCGATGCTGATCGGCGTCGGGCTCTGGGCCGGGGTGCACCTGCTGGCCAACGGCGAAACGAAGGCGACGCTGCTGTTCGGCGCGTTCCTTGCGTATGTCGTCATCGACCTGGTATCGGCCACGCAGCGGCATGCCGTGAAAAACTTCACCCCGGTCGGGCGCCAGGATGCGATCGCCGTCGGCGCGGGCGTGGTCCTTGCACTGCTGGTGATGGCATTCCACCGTTACCTGTTCGGCGTCCCTGCCGTGCACTGGAGCCTGTGAACTGTAACGCCAGGCAAGAGAGGAACCGCGCCCTGCGCGCATTGTCATAGCAACAAGCAAGCGGATTGCAGGAGACGGTTTTCTTTTTTCAGGAGAGGCTGTGCCCAAGCGCGCGTTACTCATCATCAATCGCAAGAGCCGCAACGGGAACTCTGACCTCCACACCGTCACCGAACGCCTGAAACGGAGCGGCATGGATGTGCTGCCATGGGCGCTCGACCGCCCGGAGCAGATCCCGGACATGATCCGGCGCCACGCGGCCGACGTCGACCTTGCCGTGGTCGGCGGCGGGGATGGTTCGCTCAATGCCGCCGCGCCGGCGCTCATCGAGACGCGCCTGCCGCTGGGCGTGCTGCCGATGGGCACGGCGAACGACCTTGCCCGCACGCTGCAGATCCCGATCGACATCGACCAGGCGAGCGACATCGTCGCCGGCGGCGTGCCGCACAAGATCGACCTCGGGCGGGTCAACGGGCGCTACTTCTTCAACGCCGCGCACATCGGGCTCGGCGTCCATGCGCGGGAACACCTGTCGCCGGACGTGAAGCGCCGCTGGGGCGTGTTCGGCTACGCGCGCAGCCTGTTCAAGGCGCTGTCCTCGTTCCGCCCCTTCCACGCCGATATCGTGTGCGACGGCCGCCGCAAGCGCGTGCGCTCGATCCAGATCTCGGTGGGCAACGGGCGGCACTATGGGGGCGGCATGACGATCGCGCAGGAAGCGAGCATCGACGACCGGCTGTTCTACCTCTACAGTATCGAGCCGCTGCCCTTGTGGGACCTGGTCAAGTATGCGCCGGCATTCCGTGCCGGCCGCTTCGAGGATTACCACCCGGTGGACATCGAGCAGGGGCACAGCATCCGCATTGCGACGAGCCGGACGATGACAATCAGCGCCGACGGCGAAGTCGTCTCGCGCACGCCGGCCACGTTCGACATGATCGCCGGCGCGGTGACGGTCTTTGTCCCGCCGGCCTATCTGGAAAGCAGGAAGGAGGTGCTCCATGTTGCTCAGAGATGAAAAGCAGATGTCCGTCAATGCCGTGGAAAGGCTGTGCTTCGAAACGGCCGATCACTACGAAGCGGCGGCCTCGGAACTCGGCGCCGACCATCTCGCGCAAGTCTTCGCCGCGCTGGCCGCGGAACGCCAGCATCTCGCGGCCGAACTGGCGGTGCATATCCGCGCCCTGGACGATCTTCCGCAGCAGCCCGACCCGGATCGCGAAGCGATCTCGCACATGCTGTCGGGGATCAAGGCGCTGCTGTCGGGCGACATGCGTGCTTCCCTGGTCGCCGATTGCGAACGCGGCGAGGAAGCACTGGTATCGGCGGTGCATGCCGCGCTGAGGCAGGACCTGCCGCCGGAGATGCACGCGGTATTGCGCCGGATCCTTGCACATGCGGAGTCCGCGCAGCGCGAGCTGACGGCGGCCAACAGATCATCGGGATAGAGGATGCATGGTGGGTTTCGCTGCGCTCTACCCACCCTACGATCCTTCAGGGCTTCACTGCTCCTGCGCCCTTTGCCAAGCGCCAGATGCGCGCGACGATCCGTCCGGCCACGCTGTCGCGCCGCCTGATCTGGCGCACCCACACGCGTGCGCGGCGCACGCCCGCATGGAAGGCGTGCTGGATCACGAGCTTGCCGTACAAGACCATGTGCAGCCAGGAGCGGTAGATGACGACATCATCGAGATCGCGCTGCTCGCCAAGCAGGCGCGACTTGTAGTCGTCCTGCCCCCACAAGAAGTGGTACTCGCCCCCGCCGCGGCGGATGCATTCGCAGATGGTCAGGTAGCAGCACAGTGTGCCGAGGCGGTAATCGTCGTAGGCCGGATCGTGGGCCAGCGTTTCGAGGAAAAAGTTGGCGCCGGCGCGGTAGTTGATGGAGCCTGCGCAGATGCGCCCGTCAACCATGATGACGCCGACCAGGCCGCACTCGCGCGACAGCTGCACAATGCGCCGCGTGATGTCTTCGTCGTTGATCGATTCCTTGCCCTTGCTGGCCATGCGCAGGCGGTTCAGGTCGATGATGTGGCGGATCTGCCACTCTTCGATCTCGCCCGGACCGAGGGCGCGGTATTCGAACGCCGGGAAATCGCGCTTGAGCTTGTTCAAGTAGCGATGGATGTAGCTGCGCGTGGAACGCCCGAGGCTGGCCATGTAGTTGTCCGGGCTGCTCGGCAGCGACAGCACCATGTCTTCGAGGCAGTTGAAACGCTGGCAAGGCAAGGGCAGGTCGGCCATGATCGGCCGCACCGCATGGAAGGAGATCGCCTTGACGCCGGGATACCGGCCGAAGATGTAGCCGGCGAAACGCAGGACGTCGTCCTGGTCGATACGGATGCCTTCGTTGATCACGCGCACCGTGTTGCGCTGGCGCTGGAAGAGCCAGGCGCACACGATGTTCTTGCCTTCCCGCACGACGTACGTGCTGGCATTGTCGGCGCCGCCGAACACCCGGTAGTACGCCAGCGAGGAAAACAGGTTGCCGTACAACCTTTCCAGCGCCGGGCCGACGAAGGCGGGCACGTCGTTGTCGTAGCACTGGATGGAGATATCGGACCACGGCGCCATCTGCACGGCGACCGTGTTGTTGGAAGACTGTTCGATGGATCGTTCTTGTCTGCCGCTCATCGCATTCATTCTCTTCGTTGTCGGCCCGCGTCCCTGTCGCGGACCTTGTCCACGCTTTGATCGGCAAGCGGCAAAGAGTTCATTGCGTGCGCGTCTGCTTGCGCATGCTTTTTGTGTGAACGCAAAAGCGCGCGGCGAGGGAGTTTCCTTCTACGCAGGAAAGCGGGACGCCGCCCGGTGAAAAATCAACAGTGCGCCTTGCCCCTCAGCCAGGCATGCGCGAATGCATCGCAGGACACCGGCCTGCCGAAGTGGTAGCCCTGGACTTCGTCGCAGCCGTTCTCCAGCAGAAAACGCCGCTGCTCTTCCGCTTCCACGCCTTCGGCCACCACGCGCAGGTTGAGGATGTGGGCCAGCGAGATCACCGCCTTGACGATCGCAGCGTCATCCTGGTCGGTGGCGATGTCGCTGACGAAGGAACGATCGATCTTGAGCGTGTCGACCGGGAAGCGCTTGAGGTAGTTCAGGCTCGAGTAGCCGGTGCCGAAATCATCGATCGAAATTTTCACGCCCAGTTCCTTGAGCTTCTTCAAGGTGGCCAGCGACTTGTCGACGTCGCGCATGACCACCGTCTCGGTGATCTCCAGCTCGAGACAGTCCGGCGCCAGGCCGCTTTCGCGCAGCACATCCGCCACGACGCCGACAATGTCCTCGCGCATCAGCTGGCGCGGCGAGAGATTGACCGAAACCGGGATCGCGGGATAACCGGCCTGCTGCCAGGCGATGTTCTGCGCGCACGCCGCACGCAGCACCCATTCGCCGATCTCGATGATGAGGCTGCTTTCCTCCGCCAGCGGGATGAATGATCCCGGCGGCACCATCCCGCGCGACGGACTGTGCCAGCGCAGCAGCGCCTCGGCCCCGACCAGCCGGCCCGAGGCGAGATCGATCTTCGGCTGGTAGTGCAGCACAAACTCATTGTTGGTTACTGCGTGGCGCAAACTGTTTAGCAGTTCGAGCCGCTGCATCGCGTGCGCGTTCATCTCCGCGGCGAAGTACTCGAAGCTGTTGCGCCCGAGTTCCTTGGCCTTGTACATGGCGGAATCCGCATTGCGCAATAGCGTTTCGGCATCATGCCCGTCGTCAGGGAAGACGCTGACGCCGATGCTGCAGGTGACGTGCAGTTCGAGTTCGTTCACCGGCGTCGGCGCGGCGACAACGGCGATGATGCGGCGGATGGTATCGGTCACCGCTTCCATGCCCTTCTGGCTGGAGAGCACGATCACGAACTCGTCACCGCCCTGGCGCGCGACGGTGTCGGAGGCGCGCATGCAGGACTTGAGGCGCGCGGCGACTACCTTGAGCAGCTCGTCGCCGACCTGGTGCCCGAGGCTGTCGTTGATGAACTTGAAGTGGTCGAGATCGATGAAGGCGACCGCGGCGATGTCGCCGTTGCGCTGCGCGTGAAGGATCGCCTGCTGCAGGCGGTCGGAGAGCAGATTGCGGTTGGGCAGTCCGGTCAGCGCGTCGTGCGTGGCCTGGTGACGGATCTTTGCTTCGTAGACCTTGCGCTCGGTGACCTCGACTACCGTCCCCTCGTAGAACAGAATTTCGCCGCCGGCGCCGCGCACTGTACGCGCATTTTCCGAGATCCAGATCACATTGCCGTTGCGCTGGCGCACCTGCGACTCGAAGTTGAGCACCTGGCCATGCTCGCTCATCAGACGCAGGAACTCGGCGCGGCGATCCGGCTCGACGTAGAGCTGGTGCTGGATGTCGCGCAGCGTGCCGATCATCTGTGCCGGCGAATCGTAGCCGTACATGCGCGCCAGCGCCGGGTTGACCGCGAGGTAGCCCTTGTCCGGCGTCGACTGGAAGATGCCTTCGACGGCATTCTCGAAAATGCTGCGGAAGCGCCGCTCCGCCTCATGCAGCGCCTGTTCCGCTGCACGGCGCCCGGTGACGTCCTGCACGAAGCCTTCCAGTGCAATGCACGCACCGCTGCCGCTGCGGATGCCGGTGCCGTGCTCCCATACCCAGCGCTGTGCGCCGTCAGCCCGCACAATGCGGTATTCGATGCTGTAGCGACGGTTGGCCTGCAACGCGCTATAGATTGCGTTGCGCACGGCCGGCCTGTCGGCCGGATGCACCAGTGCGCCCAACTGCACCTTGCCATCCATGAAATCGCGCTCGCCATAGCCGGTGAGCTCGCGGCATCCGGCGCTCACGAACTCGATGCTCCATGCGAAGTCGACGCGGCAGCGGTAGATCATGCCTTCGAAATGCGCGAGCAGGTCGTGGAGCATGCCCGCTTCCCCCGCGGGCGCGGCCGGACGCGAAAACATGGCAAGGGCAAGGTCGGGCATGCTTCTTCCTTATGCAGAGCATTTCTGCAATGCAATAACAATGCCAAGGCGGTTGACGCACCGTTCCGGTGCGCGAGCGCCACAAGGAAGATGCCGCAAGGACAGTTCTTTCATTATCATGGTAGGGCGCCCGCCGGCCCCGGCTCCTGCCCGATCGACCACCATGAAAGCAGCCATTTGAAGATTCGCACCTACCTCACCCTCACGGCCATGGCGGTGCTTGTGCCGGTCATCGTCTTTGCAGCGCTTGCGCTGAACATGCTGCTCGACGCGGAACGCCAGGCGGCCCTGCGGGCGGTGCACGAGACGGCGCGCGCCACCGCGTTGAGCGTGGACCGCGAACTGGCCGCCGCCGAAGCGCGGCTGCGCGCGCTGGCCACTTCCCGCTACCTCGCCGGCGGAGACCTGGCCGGATTCCACCGGCAGGCAAAGGGCTTGATGCGCGACGACAACGAGTGGATCGTCCTCTTCGACCGTTCCGGCCAGCAGATCATCAATACGCGTGAGGAATTCGGAGTCCCGCTTCCACGGCGCAGCCGTCCCGAGATCGGGCTCGAGGTCATGCGCACGGGAGCGGCCTATGTCTCCAACCTGCTGTACGGCGCCGTGGTCAAGCGCCCGGTGGTCTCGGTCGAGGTGCCAGTGCCGCACCCCGACGGTCCCCAGCTCGTCATCAGCCAGGCCTTCGTTACCGATTACCTCGATCGTGCCTTCGAGCAGGCGGCGGTCCCGGGGAACTGGGTGATCGGTATCTTCGACCGCGAGGGCGTGACCGTGGCGCGCAGCCGGGGCGGCGAACAGTTCGTCGGCAAGCCCACCGTGCCTCAACTGATCGAAGCGGCGCGCACGCGCGACGAGGGCGTCCTGCGCACGCACAACCTCGACGGGACGGAAATCTACGGCATCTATACCCGGTCCAGGCTTTCGGGGTGGATCGTCGGCGTGGGCGTGCCGGTTGTCGACATCGAGCATGCCGCCCGCAAGGCGGTGTTCGTCTCCGGCATCGGTTTGCTGGCGGCGATTGGCGGCGCGGCACTGGTCGCCTTCCTGCTGGGCCGCCGCCTCGCCGGCGCGGTGGCGGGTGCGGCGCAGTCGGCCGCCGCGCTCGGCCGCGGCGAGCTGCCCTGCGAGACGCGCTCGGGCGTGGCCGAAGTCGACCACCTGCACACGGCGCTGGCCGAGGCCGGCAGCATCCTGCAACGCGAGCGCGACTCGCGGGAGGCGGCGGAGGCGGAGCGTGAAGTGCTGTTTGCCAGCGAACAGGAAGCGCGCCGGCTGGCCGAACAGCAGAACAAGACCAAGGATGAATTCCTCGCCATGCTCGGCCACGAACTGCGCAATCCCCTGGGCGCAATTTCCAACGCCGTGGCGATCCTGGAATTCGAGGGGCTGAGCGAGGAGAGCGGCAAGCGGGCGCGAGACGTCATCGGCCGCCAGAGCCAGCACCTTGCCCGCATCGTCGACGACTTGCTCGATGTGAGCCGGGTGATGTCGGGCAAGGTATTCCTCAACCGCCAGCGGCTCGACCTGGCCGAGGCCGTGCGCCAATGCATCGCCTCGCTGTCCGGTGCGCAGCGGGCGGACCGCCACACGCTGAACGTGGAGGTGGAACCGGCCTGGGTGGACGCCGACCCGACCCGCATCGAGCAGGTCATCAGCAATCTCCTGTTGAACGCGGCGAAATACACGCCGGGCGAGGGACGGATCGATGTCCGGGTGCGAGCCGCAGACGGCAAGGCCGAATTGACGGTGCGCGACAACGGCATCGGCATCCCGCCGCAACTGATGCCGCATATCTTCGACGTGTTCGTGCAGGGCCCGGCGACCCTGGACCGGACGCAGGGCGGGCTGGGGATCGGCCTGGCGCTGGTGCAGCGGCTGGTGATGCTGCACGGCGGCACCGTAACCGCGTATAGCGAGGGCGCCGGCAAGGGCAGCTGCTTTACGGTGCAGCTGCCGCTGGCGGCAAGTGCCGGCGGCGCCGGGCGCGCGTTGCCGCCGCGACCGGCGGGCGGCAACGCCTGCCGTGTGCTGCTGGTCGAGGACAACGAGGACAACCGCCAGACCCTGGCGGCGGTGCTGTCCATCTACGGCTTCCAGGTGACCGAGGCCAGCGACGGCCACCTGGGCGTGCGGGCAGCGACGGCGGAACGGCCGGATGTCGCCGTCGTCGATATCGGGCTGCCCGGCATCGACGGCTACGAAGTGGCACGCCGGCTGCGTGCCGCACCGGAAACGCGGCACATCCGCTTGATTGCCGTAACCGGGTACGGGCAGGCGGAAGATCGCGAGCGCGCGCTCGCGGCCGGCTTCGACGCCCATCTCATCAAGCCGGTGGAACCGGCGCGGCTGCTGGAGGCCATCAACAGCTTCATCCGCTTCATCCGCTGAGCGGCGTATTCGCCGCCCTTGCATTCGTGCAACACGGCAGGAAACTGGGCTACACTCCTCCCATATTTATGGGAGTCCCGCAGGGGGAAACACGATGGTCCGCAGGTTTGCCTTTCGAGTACTGCTGCCGCTTTGCGCGTCTGCCGCTGCGCATGCGTCGCCCGGTACGCACAGCGCCGGCCCCGATGTCATGCGCCTGGCCAGCCTGGACTGGCTGCCCTACGTCGGCGCCGGGCTCGAGCAGGAGGGCTGGTCGAGCTTCGTGGCGGATGCGGCCGCGCGGCATTCCGGCCGCCGGGCGAAGATCGACTACTTCCCCTGGACGCGGGCGGTGCAGCTTGGCACGCGCGACCCCAACTATGCCGGCTACTTCCCCGCCTACTACACCGAGGAGCGCGCCCGCACCTGCCACTTTTCGGCGCCGATCGGCAGCAGTACCGTCGGCTTCGCCTACCTGCAGCGCGCTCCCTTGCAGTGGGCATCGGTGCAGGACCTCACCGCGTTGAGGATAGGCGTGGTGGCCGGCTTTTCCAACGGCCCGGCCTTCGACGCCATGGCGCGGGAGGGCAAACTCCGGCTCGACGCGTCGCCCAACGACATGCTGAACCTGCGCAAGCTGCTCGCAGGCCGCGTGGACACGGTGGTGATCGACAAGCTGGTGCTGCGCTACCTGCTGGCGACCGAGCCCGGCCTGGCGCGCGAGCGCAAGCAATTTGCTTTTCACGACAAGCCGCTGGCCGAACTGTCGCTCCACGTCTGCTTCCAGCGCACCCCGGCCGGGCGGGAAATGCAGCAAGCCTTCGACCAGGGAATGCAGGGCCTGTCCCTGCGCAAACTGGAAGCGGAATACTTCCAGCGGATCGAGAAGCAATGATGCGCGGATGCATCAGTTGCGCTTCTGCACTTCGTCGGGGTCGCGTAGAATTGACCGGCAGTACGTCCCAACGCAGCAACCGGGACCCCACCCCGGCTTTGCGAGTCCAGAATGATCCCCCGGCTTGATTCCCCCGTGAAGAAACCCGTGCGCCTGACAGCAGAGACCGGCAAGCGTTCGGCCAGCAGGGATTGAGACATGCACCAGTGGAATGACACGCCGGGAGACGCCGGCCTCGATGCGACCTTGCGCGCGCTCGAGGAAGCCTATGTCGCCGGCCTGCCCGGCCGTCTGAACGCCATCGAAAGCAGCTTGCAGCGCTGCCTCGACGAGCCCGGCAGCGTTGCGCATTTCGACGCCCTCGTGCTCCACCTGCACTCGCTGGCCGGGTCGGCCGGCACCTTCGGTTTCACCGATCTGGGCATGCGTGCGACCGAGCTGGAACTGCGCATGAACGCCTTCCTCAAGGCAGCGGCGCACGACGCCGGTGCTTTCGCCCCGATCGCCGATGCCGTCGGGTCTTTCCTGCACTGGGCAGCGTCCGCCACGCAGGCAAAGGCAATACCATCCGCAATCCCTGCGCCTTGCGCGCCGGCCGCGGCCGGTGCCCCGCGCCTGATCTACCTGGTGCACGACGATACCCTGGTGGCCCGGGACATCGCCGGCCAGCTGGAGAACTTCGGCTACGAGGTCGAGGTGATCACGGCGCTGGCGCACCTGCAGGAATACATCGACCGGCGCTTGCCCTCTGCCGTCGTGATGGACCTTGGTTTCCCCGCGGGCATCCTCGCCGGGGCCGCGGAAGTGGCGCGCATCCGACAGGCCAATGCCCATGGTTTCGCGGTCATCTTCATCTCCACGCGCAGCAATTTCGAAGCGCGGCTGGCGACGGTGCGGGCAGGCGCCGATGCTTACTTTTCCAAGCCGCTGGACATGGTGGCGCTGATCGACCGCCTGGATGCGCTCACCGTGCAGGAGGAGAAGCAGCCCTGCCGCGTACTGATCGTCGACGACGACCTGCAGACGGCAGAACACTATGCCGCGGTGCTGCGCGGCGCCGGCATGGATGTGCGCGTGCTGGAACAAATCCCGTCCATGCTGCAGACGCTGGGAGAGTACCGCCCGGAGCTGATCCTGATGGATGTGTACATGCCCGGCTGCAACGGCGTCGACCTCGCGCGCCTGATCCGCCAGGACAACATGTACCTCGACGTGCCCATCGTGTTCCTGTCCAGCGAATCGGATGTCGAGAAGCAGCTGGATGCGATTGAGTCCGGCGCCGACGATTTCCTCACCAAGCCCATCCAGCCGGCCCACCTCGTATCGGCGCTCAACAGCCGCGTGCTGCGCTACCGTGCCCTGCGCAGCCTGATCATGCGCGACAGCCTGACCGGCCTGTTCAACCATTCGGCGCTCAAGGAACACTTGGCGCGCGAAATCGCCCGTGCCCGCCGCAGCCGGGCGCCGCTGACGCTGGCCATGGTGGACATCGACCATTTCAAGCGCATCAACGACAGCCATGGCCACCCGGTAGGCGACCAGGTCATCCGCGCGCTGGCCCGCCTGCTGCAACAGCGCCTGCGCCGCGGCGACATCATCGGCCGTTACGGCGGCGAGGAGTTTGCCATCATCATGCCCGGCACCCCGCCGGACGCCGCCGCCCAGGTACTGGACCAGGTCCGCGCCTCGTTCTCGACGATCCGCCACTATGCGGAAGCGCACGACTTTACCGCCACCTTCTCCGCAGGTGTGGCCGAACTGGCAACGGACGGCGATGCCGATACCCTGTTCCGGTTGGCCGACCAGGCGTTGTACCAGGCCAAGCACGACGGGCGGAACTGTATCCGCAATGCGTCGTCACTCGGGGAAAATTGACCTGGATCAACGATTTCCGCGGCGTACTCGAAGAGCATCGAGACTTCCGACGACACGCTGACAAGCACGAAAGGTAGTCCCCATGTCCGCCCAGCCACGCGCCATCGCGCCCGCAGGCACCGCCGCCGATCCGCAGACGGACCTGCACGGCCTGGAAGCCGATATCGCGTCCGTCTTCCTCGCCCGCCTGGAAGGCTTGTTCGAACCCGGGGCGCTCGGCCTCGGCGAGGGAGCGCCGGCGGAAGGCAGCTTCCTTGCGCGCATCGGCAAGCCCGAGTTCTGGACCTGCGCGATGTGCAAGAAGGACGCGCTGCGCTACAGCCCGGCAGTGCATTTTTATATCGGTACGCTGTTTGGCGACCATGCTCCGATGGGCTTTCGGGAATACTGCCAGGTATGGGGCCAGAGCTTTTTCGCCGCCCGGCATGACCTCGACAGCGCGCGCGACATCCTGCTGCTCTTCCTCGACCAGAACCTGGACTACCTGAAACGGCTCTACATCCTCGAACAGCCGCACAACGAGGACCTCGCCCCCAATGCCGCGGCGCTGGCGCGCTGCTTCGACACGCCCGCCAACGCGATGCTGTTCGTGGGCGGCCACTTCGCGCGCTGGGTGCTGGACGACTGGCTGCCCTTCCACCTGCGCTTTGTCTGCTGCCGGGAATTCCTGGCGCAGGAAGAGGCGTTGGCGCGCGCCTGCCCGCGCGCGGAACTGGGCGGCACGGCGGCCGCCTGCCGCTGTCAGTAGAAGCGCAGGGCGTAGACCGGCGGCAGGGTTGTCGACACTTCCTGCCATGTGTCGCCGCCGTTGTCCGAACCCCACAGGCCGCCCGTCGTCGATCCCATCAGGAGCGTGTTCCCGTCATCGGCAACCGCCAGGCCGTGCCGGTAGACGAGGTCGTAACAATTCTTCTGCGGCAGCCCGTTGCGCAATACCTCGAAGCTCTTTCCGCCGTCGCGCGTGCGTGTCACGCACATCGCCGCGTTGACAGGGATGCGCCGCTGGTCGGCCTCGGCGGGGACGAACCAGGCGGTCAGCGGATCTTGCGGATGCGCGGCCACGGCGAAGCCGAAGTCGGACACCAGCGGCTTGACCGCCGCCCCGATCTCTTGCCAGCTGGCGGCGCCATCCGCGGAGCGCCAGATGCCATTGTGATGCTGGCACCAGAGCACCTCGGGATGCGACATGCACTGCGCAACCAGGTGCGGGTCCTGCACCGCCGGTTCCTCGGCGCGCTCGGGCGGCATGTAGGCAGCCTGCATGCCTTTGACGCCGGGCTGCCAGCTCGCGCCGCCGTCCGTGCTGCGCCAGGCGCCGCCGCACGAAATCCCGACCAGCAGATTCCTGCCGCCGCGCGGGTCGACGCAGATCGAGTGGATGCCGGGCACGTCGTAGCCGCCGCCGAACCATTCCTTGCGCGAGGGCTCGTTCCACAGCGATTGCACCAGTTCCCACGAGTCGCCCCTGTCCGCTGAACGAAACAGGCCGCCGGGCAGGGTGCCCGCCCACAGCACGCCGGGTTCCTCCGCGCCGCCGGCGGCGAGCGACCACAGCATCACCAGCTTCCATTCGACGTCCTCGCCGCGCTCGCCTTGCGGCGGGTAGGCCGGCACCGCGACTTCCGTCCACTCCGCCTTGCCCTTGTCGCGGCGATGCAGCTTGACGCCGAAATGCCCGAGGTTGAGCGCCGCGTACAGCGCGCCGTCGCGGCGGTCGTGCAGTGCCATCGATACCGGTTCGCCGAGGAAGCCGATATCGCGGATGTCCCATGTCCGGCCCTTGCGGATGAGCTCGAACAGGCCCTTGCGGGTTGCCAGCAGTGCGCGGTC
Organism: Noviherbaspirillum sp.; assembly: GCF_035654295.1. Lineage (GTDB taxonomy): Bacteria > Pseudomonadota > Gammaproteobacteria > Burkholderiales > Burkholderiaceae_D > Noviherbaspirillum. Next base: position 59,131 of record NZ_DASRXF010000149.1, read on the forward strand.
ATTCATGGTCAGCCTCCGGAAAGCGCCTGCAGCACGTGGACCAGGCTGCCGGGCGCGAGGGGATCGTCGAGGGATACATGGTCGCGGATGCGCCGGCCGTCGATGAAGACGGCGACGTTCTTGCGCAGGTGCCCCTGCTCGTCAAGGATGTAGCCGCGCAGGCGCGCATTGCGGGCGAACGCATCCTCCAGTCCGGCACGCAGCGTCGGCGCCGGCGTGTCGATTTCGGGCGCTTCGGTGAAGCGCCGCAGTTGCTGGGTGAAGACCAGGCGCGCCATGGCGGCATTACGGTGCTTCAGGCACGCCGTCGAAGAATTCGACTACGCCGGTTTCGAGCGAATACTCGGCGCCGACGATCATGAGCCGGCCATCCAGCAGCATCTGCTCCAAAATTTCCGAACCGTGCCGCAGGTGGTTGGCGGAAGCCCGGACATTGGCGCGCACCGCATGACCGACCAGCGCATCGTGATCGTGCCGCAGCTCGGTCGCCACCAGCGGCGCCACCGAGGGGCGGATGCGCTCGACGATGGAGTGGATGTGGCGCGAAGTGCTGGCTGCCGGATGCATCACCGCGTCGATGGTCGCGGCGATTGCGCCGCAGCGCGAATGGCCGAGCACGACGACCAGCGGCGTGCCGAACTGCTCGGCGGCGAACTCGACGCTGCCGATCTGGGAAGGCGCGACGATGTTGCCGGCGATGCGGATCACGAAGAGGTCGCCCAGGCCCTGGTCGAACACGAGTTCGGCCGGCACCCGCGAATCGGAACAGCCGAGGATGATCGCGAAGGGCTTCTGCCCCGCCACCAGTTCGCTACGCCGCGATTCGTTCAGATTCAGATGGCTGCCGCCCCTTCCTTCCACGAAACGCCGATTGCCTTCGCGCAGCCGGGCAAGTGCTTCAAGCGCAGTTGTCATTGCTACCCTTTCCTGTGTTGATGATGGCGGGATTATCCTACGAGCAATCACAACAGGCACGGGATCCCGCCTGCCTTGATGATAATCATGCAATGGCGGCCGCGGGTCGAGTGGCGTCAAGAAAATCCGCTGCAGATTTCGAACGGTCGTTCGCGAAAAAATGTAATATTGAAGCCTGGCGCAACAGCCGCCGCCGCTTGCAACTTTCCACTCCCGACCGCATGAGCACGCCAGGCATCGACACTGTCCTCGAAGAGAGTTTCAACACCATTGCGCATCTGATCCGCCTGCATGCGGCGGCAAGGCCCTCGCACCCGGCGCTGATCCAGGACGGCGAAACCCTGGGGTATGCCCAGCTCGATGCGCTGATGGACCGCGTCGCCGCGGCGCTGCAGCGGGATGGCGTGCAACCGGGAGAAGCGGTCGCGGTGTGCGCGGCCACATCGATCGCCTATGCTGCTGTCTTCCTCGGCAGCCTGCGCGCCGGTGTCGCCGTGGCGCCGCTGGCGCCCTCGTCGTCGCCGGAAAGCCTGGTATCGATGGCAAGGGATGCGGATGCCCGCCTGCTGTTCCTGGACGAGACCGTGGCCGAGGCGCTGGCGCCGGTGCGCGCATCGCTCGGCGTGCCGGGGGTCGCCCTGGACGAGAGCGGGACCGGAACGCCGTTTTCGCAATGGCTGGCGGCGCCGGGCACGCAAACCGCGCCGGTCGACATCCAGCCGGACTGGCCGTTCAACATCATCTATTCCTCCGGCACCACCGGCGCGCCCAAGGGTATCGTGCAGCCGCATTCGATGCGCTGGACGCATGTGCAGCGCGGCCGCGTCAACGGCTATGACGGCAGCGCGATCTCGCTGATCTCCACGCCGCTGTATTCGAACACCACGCTGGTGTGCTTCTTCCCGACCATCGGCATGGGCGGGACGGTGGTGCTGATGGCGAAGTTCGATGCCGGCGCCTACCTCGCGCTGGCGGAAAAGCACCGCGTCACGCACACCATGCTGGTGCCCGTGCAGTACCAGCGCATCATGGCGCGCGAGGATTTCGGGCGCTACGACCTGTCCGCCTTCCGCATGAAGTTCTGCACCAGCGCGCCATTCTCCGCCGCGCTGAAGGCGGACATCCTCAAGCGCTGGCCCGGCGGCCTGATCGAGTACTACGGCATGACCGAAGGCGGCGGCACCTGCATGCTGGCCGCGCATGAGCATCCCGACAAGCTGCACACCGTGGGCCAGCCCACCCCAGGCCACGACATCCGCCTGATCGACGAGGAAGGCCGCGAAGTGCCGCCGGGCGCGCTAGGCGAAGTGGTCGGCCATTCGCCGGCGATGATGGCCGGTTACCACAAGCAGCCGCAGAAGACGGCCGAAGCGGAATGGTACGACCCGAGAGGCAAGCGTTTCATCCGCACCGGCGACATCGGCCGCTTCGACGAGGACGGCTTCCTGACGCTGATGGACCGCAAGAAGGACATGATCATTTCCGGCGGCTTCAACATCTACCCGAGCGACCTCGAAGCGGTGCTGGTGCAGCATCCGCAGGTGGCCGAAGCCGCGGTGGTGGGCGTGCCCTCGGAACGCTGGGGCGAAACGCCGGTCGCATTCGTGGTGCCGCGTGAGGGCGCCGCGCTGCAGGCGCAGGAAGTGCTCGACTGGGCCAATGCGCGCCTGGGCAAGACGCAGCGGCTGGCCGCGGTGGAACCGGTGCAGCAGTTGCCGCGCAGCGCGATCGGCAAGGTGCTCAAGCGCGAACTGCGCGATTCCCTGCCCAAGAATTCATTTTGAACATACGCAAGACAATCATGGTGGACAACTCACTTTTCAACACGCAGGAAATCCTCGACCTTCTCAAGCTGGAGCAGACCGGCGAAGACCGCTTCCGCGGCCAGAGCCATTTCATGGGCAGCCCGAACGTGTTCGGCGGACAGGTGCTGGGCCAGTCGCTGTACGCGGCGGCGGTCACGGTGCCGGAACGGCGCGTGCACTCGCTGCATTCGATGTTCATCCTGCCCGGCAACCATCGCCTGCCGATCGACTATGAAGTCGAGCGCGTGCGCGACGGCGGCAGCTTCAGCACGCGGCGCGTGGTGGCCTACCAGGAAGGCCGCCGCATCTTCGTGATGTCGGCCTCGTTCCAGACAGCGGAAGAAGGCCTCTCGCACCAGCGCCCCGCGCCGGCCAGCCCGGACCCGGAAACGCTCGCCTCCAGCATCGGCGAATGGAAGAAGCTGGCCGACGCCGGCAAGCGCCCGTTCCGCCCGGTGCCTGTCGATTTCCGCGCCGACCATCCGGGGGACATCTACAGCGGCCACAACGGCAAACCGAACAAGCAGGTGTGGACGCGCTCGCCGGCGGCGCTGCCGGACGACACGCTCACGCATGAGACGCTGTTCGCCTATGTCTCGGACTACGGCCTGCTGTGGACCTCGCTCCAGCCGCACAACATCTCCATGGGCGACCCGCGCCTGCAGATCGCCAGCCTCGACCACACCATCTGGTTCCACCGCCCCTTCCGCATGGACGAGTGGCTGCTGTTTGCGATGGAAAGCCCGAACGCCTCGGGCGGTCGCGGACTGTGCTTTGCGCATGTGTACAACCAGCAGGGCGAGCTGGTGGCGACGCTGGCGCAGGAAGGGCTGATCCGTCTGAGGGAAAAGAAGGCCTAGCCATGCGCATACGGCATTGGCTTGCCTTGCACCAATCCGATAGCATCGTGTGTTTGAAATTCCCTGAAGGATGACAATGGACTTCGTGCTGTCCCCGGAAGTGATCGCGATGCTGTTCGGCGCCGCGGCGATTGCCGGTTTCGTGGATGCCATCGCCGGCGGCGGCGGGCTGATCACCATTCCCGTGCTGCTGCTGGCGCAGGTGCCGCCGATCCAGGCGCTGGCGACCAACAAGCTCCAGGCCAGTTCCGGCTCCTTCACGGCGTCGATGATGGTGATCCGGCGCGGGCTGGTGAAGGTTCCGGAGGTACGCACGCTGTTCATCTGCTCGCTGATCGGCTCGGCCATTGGCACGCTGGCGGTGCAGTTCGTGAACGCCGCGACGCTGGACGTGCTGATCCCCATCGTGCTGGTCGGCATTGCGCTCTACTTCCTGCTCGCGCCAAACGCCGGCGCTGTCGAGAAGAAGCCGCGCCTGAACCGCAAGGCCTACCAGGGCGTGGTGGTGCCGGGCATCGGCTTTTACGATGGCATGTTCGGCCCGGGCACCGGATCGTTCTTTTCGCTGGCCGGCGTCGCGCTGCGCGGACAGAACCTGATCACGGCGACCGCCAACGCGAAGGTGCTCAACTTCGCCAGCAACATTGCTTCGCTGGCGGTGTTCATCTTCGGCGGCAAGGTCCTCTGGGCCGCCGGCGGCGCCATGATCCTCGGCCAGGTGATCGGCGCATGGTGCGGCTCGCATGCAATGGTCCGCGGCGGCACCAAGCTGATCCGGCCGATGATCGTCACCGTGTGCGTGGTGATGCTCGGCCGCTACCTGTGGCAGAAGGGGCTGGTCGCGTTTTGAAATCCGAGTGAATGGCGGCAGGAATCCGCTGTCAAAACTAGAATGTTGGCTTCGGGCGACTCTTCAATAACATGAAGCAACTCAAGGACATCCCCCTCAGCATTCTCGATCTCGCGCCTGTCCTGCAGGGCGGCACCGCCGCCGATGCCTTCCGGCGCAGCCTCGACCTGGCGCAGCATGCGGAGCGCTGGGGCTACCGCCGCTACTGGCTGGCCGAGCACCACGGCATGCCCGGCATCGCTTCCGCCGCCACCGCGGTGGTGATCGGCCATGTCGCCGCCGGCACTTCCACCATCCGCGTCGGCGCCGGCGGCATCATGCTGCCCAACCATGCGCCGCTGGTGATCGCCGAGCAGTTCGGCACGCTCGAATCCCTGTTCCCCGGCCGCATCGACCTCGGCCTTGGCCGCGCACCCGGATCGAACCAGCTCACCGCGCGCGCCTTGCGCCGTTCGCTGCACGCCGGCGCCGAGGAATTTCCGCAGCAACTGGCGGAACTGCGCGCCTATTTCAAGCCGCGCGGCGACGGCCCGCGCGTGCGGGCGGTGCCGGGCGAGGGACTGGAGGTGCCGATCTGGCTGCTCGGGTCCAGCGATTACAGTGCGCAGCTGGCCGGCCATCTCGGCCTGCCCTTTGCCTTCGCCGGGCAGTTTTCGCCGGCCTACCTGCAAGCCGCGCTCCAGCTATACCGGCAGTGCTTCCAGCCGTCCGATGTGCTGGACAAGCCGTATGCGATGGTGGGGCTGAACGTAGTGGCCGCCGATTCGGAACGCGAAGCGCGCCATCTTCTGACCACGCACCAGCAGATGCACGTGAACCTGATCCGCGGCGTGCCCGG
>NZ_DASRXF010000150.1:0-2020 GCF_035654295.1 Noviherbaspirillum sp.
CCTGGCCCCTGCTGCCAGCGCCACGCCTGCCACGCCCGCCACATCTGTGGTCCGGGCGGAAACGCGCGGTGGCCGTAATTCTTCCGCCGGGCCTGGCGCCCGCTTCCTGTCCGGCACCGTGCCGGAAATCCGCAGACAGCCAGCAACAAACCTGAAACGACCATCCATCATCAAAACATGTCCTGGACGAAAGACAAAAAAATGGCCGCTATCCAAAGGAAACTTTCAAACACCTTCAAGCAGTTCTTCGAATCGAAGAAGGCAGGAGGAATTCTGCTGATCATCTGCACGGTTTTCTCGCTTTTACTCGCAAATTCCCCGCTCGGGCCCGCCTACCTCGATGTCTGGCACCTGCGCGCGGGCGGACTGAGCATCGAGCACTGGGTCAATGACGCGCTCATGGCAATCTTTTTCCTGTTGATCGGTCTTGAACTTGAGCGCGAGTTGTACAACGGCGAGCTATCCAACTTCAGAAATGCCCTTCTCCCGATTTTTGCGGCAGTCGGCGGCATTTGCATACCGGCACTCATCCATTTCGGCCTGAACGGAGGAACACCCGCGCAGGCGGGAATCGGCATTCCGATGGCCACGGATATCGCGTTCGCGTTGGGCGCCCTTGCGCTTCTCGGCAGCCGCGTGCCGGCCTCGCTCAAGATTTTTCTCACGGCTCTCGCGGTCATGGATGATCTCGGCGCCATCATCGTCATCGCGCTCTTTTATACCGCAGAGCTGTCGCTCGCTTATTTGCTGGCAGCGTTAGCAGTATTCGGTCTGCTCGTGTGCATGAATCGCTTCCTGCGCGTCATGGCCCTGGCGCCTTACTTGCTGGGCGGCGCGGTGATGTGGGTACTGATGCTGAAGTCGGGCGTGCACGCGACCATTGCCGGTGTCCTTCTGGCGTTCGCCATTCCCTTCTCAGCAAAGCAAGATGACGAGGAATCGCCGTCGCATCGGCTCGAGCATCTCCTGCACACCCCGGTCGCCTTCATCATCCTGCCAGTCTTCGCACTCGCCAATACCGGCATCATCATCGGCTCCGACTGGAGTCGGGAGCTCGCGTCGGCGAACAGCCTCGGTATTCTTGCCGGCCTGGTGATCGGCAAGCCGCTGGGAATCACGCTGCTCAGTTTTGTCGCTGTTGCAATCGGCCTTTGCAAGCTGCCGGTCGACTTGCGCTGGCGGCATGTGTTCGGTGCGGGGCTGCTCGGCGGCATCGGCTTCACGATGTCGATCTTCATCACCAATCTCGCCTTCGCCGGACAGGCGGAAGTCATCAATGCGTCAAAGACGGCAATCCTGCTGGCATCCCTGACGGCCGGCCTCATCGGTTTCGGCTGGCTTAAGTTCTTTGGACAACCCGTGGCGTCGGACACCGACATGGATACCATGGACTTCGATGAAAACGTTGCCATGCGAACACCCAAACTTCCACGGTAAGGACCCGGAGGGCCGGGGTGAGTGCGTCCGTGTTAGTCCATAACTACGACGGCGGGCCGCCAAGAGGAATTTTTTACCCCGGTCTCCATCGAATTGTCATCTGTTCACTGCTTCCTCGGATTCTCTTTGGCATGGCTGGCCGTGGACGCGAGACGCTCGATGGTTTGAGGCAGCGCTTTTCTCCTGCGTACCCTGAACGCATATTCCTGGGGAGGTGGGCATGGTGGCGAACACAGGCGACTTCCTGCTGCCAACACACACAGGCGGCAGCAAGCGAAGCATGCGACGCGGCGGCCGAGGCGGGCTGAGTTCGGCATTGACGGCAGCAATACTCTGGCTGTTCTGCTGCCTGTGCCGGGCGGCGCCCGCACCTGTCATGTTGCTGACGATAGACGGCCCAATCGGCCCCGCGACGGCGGACTACGTTGCACGCGGCATCGCTCGTGCCGCCCAGGATGGCAGCCAGCTCGTGGTCCTGCAGATGGATACGCCGGGCGGGCTCGATACGTCGATGCGCACCATCATCAAGGCCATCCTGACCTCGCCCGTGCCGGTCGCCGGATTCGTCGCACCCAGCGGCGCG
>NZ_DASRXF010000151.1:0-25941 GCF_035654295.1 Noviherbaspirillum sp.
GAGCTTGTCGAAGCCGACACCGCCCTCGGCGGCGGCCATGAAGGAGTCGTGCGTCTGGCAGACGCCCTTCGGCTTGCCGGTGGTGCCGGAGGTATAGAGCATGACAGCGACATCGTTGCCGCGGCCGGCGTTGAGCTCGCCCATGAAGAAGCCGGGGTTGGCCTTGTCGAATTCGCGGCCGATTTCCTGCACCTTGTCGAAGGACGCCAGTTCCTTCTGCTTGTAGTGGCGCATGCCGCGCGGGTCGTCGTAAATGATGTGCGAGATGCGGCTGAGGCCCTGCTTGATCTCGAAGAGCTTGTCGACCTGCTCCTGGTCTTCGACCACGGCGAAGTCGATCTCGGCGTCGTCGAGCACATAGGCCATGTCGGCGGCCGGCGCGTCCTGGTAGAGCGGCACGGCGACGCCGCCCAGGCATTGCGCGGCGGCCATCGACCAGTACAGGCGCGGACGGTTGTCGCCGATGATGGCGAGGTTCATCCCGCGCTTGAAGCCGAGCGCGGCGAGACCGCAGGCGAGCGCGCGCACTTCGTCGGCGACTTGTTTCCAGTTCCAGGTTTGCCAGATGCCGAGGTCCTTCTCGCGGAAGGCGGGCTTGTCGGGGCGTTGCTGCGCGTGCTGCAGGAGCATGCGGGGGAACGTGCGTTCGCCCGCTTTGAATGTCTCTTCCATCATCCCACTCTCTTTGTCAGGTTCTAACCGTCTGTAGGGACCGGAGCGCCTGCGTGGGCGTGCAAGCCTACGTGCCGCTGGGTATCCCCTGGCACCGATAAGGCTTACAATGTCTCCGTTATTGTTCGTGTCAGGATACTAGACAGTTCGATTTTCGTGCGCTGTCATCTGGCTGACAATCCCCTTATAAATACAATATTTTGTTGGTGCGCCGCACAATGACGCCTGAGAAGCCCGCCCTGAGAGAAGTTCTGCGCCAGACGATCTGGGCAAGAGATTTGACACCGGAACAATTCGCGCGCGTCGAAGCCGATACCGTTGAACAGTTCGTGGCGAAGGGCGGATACATTTGCCGCAAGGGCGAGATGGTGGATGCCTGGATCGGCATCATCGACGGACTGGCGAAGATCAACAATCTTTCTCCCGACGGTAAATCGGTGACCTTCACCGGCATCGCGTCCGGCAGCTGGTTCGGCGAAGGAACGCTGCTCAAGCAGGAAGCGCGCAAGTACGACGTGGTGGCGCTGCGCGACAGCCGCGTGGCGCGCATGCCGGCGCGGACCTTCATGTGGCTGCTCGATAACAGCCTGCCGTTCACGCGCTTTCTGTTGATGCAACTCAACGAAAGGCTGGGCCAATTCATCGGCATGGTGGAGTTCGACCGGCTGCTGGACGTCGACACGCGCGTGGCGCGCTGCCTCGCCGCGCTGTTCAATGCCCATCTCTATCCCGGCACCGACACGCTGCTGCAGATCTCGCAGGAAGAGATCGGCTACCTCTCGGGCGCGTCGCGCCAGCGCGCAAACCAGGCGCTGCAGGTGCTGGAAAAGGAAGGCCTGCTCAAGGTCGATTACGGCGGCATCCAGATCCTGGACCTGGAAGGCCTGCGCCGATTCCGCGCATGATGACTACCCTGCGGCTGCGTGCCCTCACCCCCGCTATCCGAAAACGAAGGATGTATTGAATATGCTTACGCAGGAAGCGCTGCGCGCATTCTGGACCGGCCCGGTACTTGAAAGCAATGTGATCGTATTCCTCACGCTGTCCGGTGCGCTGCTGCTCGGCTTCCTGGTCGGCTACGAACGTTTCTACCACGGCCGCGCCGCCGGCATGCGCACCTACGGCCTAGTCTGCATGGCGTCGGCGGCGCTGACCGTCATCGCCGGCTATCCGCATGAATGGTACGGCGGCCAGATGCCGGTCGGGATGGGGGCCGACCCGACCCGCATCATCCAGGGCATCGTGACCGGCATCGGTTTCCTCGGCGCCGGCGTGATCATGAAGGAAGGCTTCAACATCAGCGGTCTGACCACAGCGGCCTCGATCTGGGCGGCGTCGGTCACGGGCGTGCTGGTGGGCGTGGGCTTTTACCTGGCGGCGATCCTGCTGGCGCTGCTCTCCGCGATCTGCATGGTGTCGGTGCCGATCATGACCAGCCGGCTGCCCTCGCGGCAGGCGATCGCGATTTCCCTGAGCTTTGCGCGCGGCTTCGCACCCGACGAAAGCATGATCCGCGAGCGGATGTTGAAGAACGGCTACGAAGTTGCCGGCGGCTCCATCGTGATCGGGCTGCGCGAAGGCAAGATGGAATGGCAGTTCGTCGCGGTGGCCTTCAACAAGACCAGCGGCGCGCGTATCAGCGAACTCTCGCGCGAGCTGTCCGGCGTGGAAGGCCTGGACAGTTTCCAGCTCTCGCACGCGCGCAACTGAGCGGCCGACCGCCGCGTTGATCTCGCTCAGTCCGGCCGGGGCCGGCTTTCCTATCATCGACTCAGGTTCCGCTTCCGGAGCCGCCCTCGTCAGGAGGCAGTCATGTCGAACGTCATGAAAGTCATCGAAGTCCTCGCCGAATCACCGAAGAGCTGGGAGGATGCCGCCACCGCCGCCATCGTGAAGGCAAGCGAGTCGGTGCACGGCATCCGGTCCATCTACATCAAGGAGTTCGAGGCGCAGGTGGACAACAACAAGGTGGTGAACTGGCGCATCAACGCGAAGGTGACCTTCGAGGTGGACTAGCTGGACGGTCCCGCGCTGGCGCGCTCCGCCGCGGCGCCGGGACTGGCGTTCATGCGCCAGGAAAACACCTCGACCAGCTTCTGGTTGAACGCCGGAATGTCGTCCGGCTTGCGGCTGGTGACGAGGTTGCCGTCCACCACCACTTCCTGGTCGACCCAGTTGCCGCCGGCGCCGCGTATATCTTCCTGCAGTGAGGGCCAGCTGGTGAGGGTGCGTCCCTGCGCCAGGCCGGCCGAGGCGAGCAGCCAGGAGCCGTGGCAGATGGCCGCGATCGGCTTGCCGGCTTCATCGATATGCCGCAGGAAATGCTGGGCCTGCGCGATGTCGCGGATGCGGCCGCCATTCTCCTTGCCGCCGGGAAGGAGCACGGCGTCGAAATCCATCGGATCTGCCTCGTCGAAGGTGGCGTCGACGGTGAACTCGTCGCCCGGCTGGTCGTGGTGCACGCCTTTCACTTTCCCGCGCGCGCTTGAAATGATCTTGATGATGGCGCCATGCTGTTCGAGCACGCTACGCGGCTCGGTGAACTCGACCTGTTCAAAACCGTCGGTAAGAAGGACGGCCACATGCAGGCCGGGCAGGGTCTGGTTATCCATGAAGTTCCTTTCCTGGGTTTATGTCCGGTTTCAATTTCGACTTGGCGGAAACGCGTTAAGTTCTGCACCGCTTTCCGCGCGGACATTGTCGAACCGGTCAAACCCGCGAGGCGGAACGGTCATCACTTTCCCCCTGTCCAACGCCTGAAAAAAATCGGCACAGGGGCCATCAGCGAATGCGTGGAGAAGGATGCGGCACCATGAAAACCGAACAAGCCCCTGTCGACGATATCGACCTCGTGCACGACGACGCTGCCTTCGAGGCATTCAAGGCCGGCGCGCCCGCGCTCCCCGATCTCCCGCCCGACGTCATGCCGCTGGTCCCGCTGCGTTATCTCGTCCTCTTCCCCGGCATGATTGCGCCGATCAGCCTCGGGCGCGCCTGTTCGATCGCCGCCGCGCAGGAGGCGGTGCGCAGCGAACGCCCCGTCGGCCTCTTGCTGCAGCACGACTCCGAGGTGGAGATGCCGCAGCCCGAACAGCTCCATCGCACCGGCACCGTCGCCACCGTGCTGCGCTACATCAGCGGGCAGGATGGCGCGAACTACCTGGTGTGCCAGGGCGAGCGCCGCTTCCGCATCGTCGAGTTCATCGAAGGCTATCCCTTCCACGCGGCCCGCGTGCAACAGATCGAGGATGCCGAAGAGCAATCAGCCGACATCCAGGCGCGCTTCCTCCAGCTGAAGGAGAAATCCGCCGAAATCATTGCGCTCCTGCCGCAGGCGCCGGCCGAGCTGGCCGGTGCGGCCGACAACATTACCTCGGCGGCCACGCTGGCGGATTTCATTGCCGGCCTGATCGACTTGCCGCTGCTGCAAAAGCAGGATCTGCTCGAAACCCTCGACCTGCAGCAGCGCATCGACAAGGTTCTCGGCCACCTGGTGCGCCGCATCGAGGTGCTGCGCCTGTCGCACGAGATCAATGAGCAGACCAAGGAACGCATCGATGACCGCCAGCGCGAGTACCTGTTGCGCGAGCAGCTCAAGACCATCCAGCGCGAGCTGGGCGAGGCCGAGGGCGGCAACAGCGACGTGCGCGACATCGAGGAAGCCATCGCCCGCTCCGGCATGCCGGAGGAGGTCGAGGTTCACACGCGCAAGGAATTGCAGCGGCTGGAGCGCATGTCCGAGGCATCGGCGGAATACTCGATGCAATGCACTTATCTCGAATGGATGAGCGAGCTGCCGTGGGCGACGATGACGGTGGAGCGCATCGACATCGCCGCCGCGCGCCGCATCCTGGATGAAGACCACTTCGGCCTGCACAAGGTCAAGCGGCGCATCCTGGAATACCTTGCTGTGCGCAAGCTGAACCCGGAAGGCAAGAGCCCGATCCTCTGCTTCGTCGGCCCGCCCGGCGTGGGCAAAACCTCGCTCGGGCAGAGCATCGCGCGCGCCACCGGGCGCAAGTTCGTGCGCGTGAGCCTGGGCGGCGTGCACGACGAAGCGGAGATCCGCGGCCACCGCCGTACCTATGTCGGCGCATTGCCCGGCAATATCATCCAGGGCGTACGCAAGGCCGGCACGCGCAACTGCGTGATGATGCTCGACGAGATGGACAAGCTCGGCGCCGGCCTGCATGGCGATCCCTCGGCCGCCCTGCTCGAGGTGCTCGATCCCGAGCAGAACGTGTCCTTCCGCGACAACTACCTCGGCCAGCCCTTCGACCTGTCGAAAGTGATGTTCATCGGCACGGCCAATGTGCTCGACACCATCCCCGGCCCCCTGCAGGACCGCATGGAGGTGCTCCACATCCCGGGCTATACGGAAGAAGAAAAGATGGAGATCGCGCGACGCTACCTGGTGGGGCGCCAGCTGGAGGCGGACGGGCTCGATACGGCGCAATGCGAACTCGACGCCGGTACACTGCGCGCGCTGATTCGCGACTACACCCGTGAAGCGGGTGTGCGCAACCTCGAACGCGAGATCGGCAATGTATTCCGCCATGTGGCGATGCGTGTCGCGGAAGGCAGTGCGCAGCAGGCCCACATCCGCGAAAGCGATCTGCAGGAAATCCTTGGCCCGAAGAAATTCGAAAGCGAGATCGCCCTGCGCACCAGCCTTCCTGGCGTGGCCACCGGGCTGGCGTGGACGCCTGCCGGCGGCGACATCCTGTTCATCGAGGCCAGCAAGACGCCGGGCAGCGGCAAGCTCATTCTCACCGGACAACTCGGCGAAGTGATGAAGGAGAGCGCGCAAGCGGCGCTGACGCTGGTCAAGGCGCACTGCAGCGAACTCTGCATTAATGCGGATTTCTTCGACAGGAACGACATCCACGTGCACGTGCCGGCAGGCGCAATGCCCAAGGATGGGCCAAGCGCCGGCGTGGCGATCTATGTCGCGCTCATCTCGCTGGTCAGAGGGAAGCCGGTGCGCAACGATTGCGCGATGACCGGCGAGATCAGCCTGCGCGGCCTGGTTCTGCCGATCGGCGGGGTCAAGGAAAAGGTATTGGCGGCATTGCGCGCCGGGATCGCGGTGGTGATGCTCCCCGCGCGCAACCGCAAGGAACTCGACGAAATCCCCGAGGAAGCGCGCCGTGCGCTGCAGTTCGTGTGGCTGGAGACAGTGGATGACGCATTGCGCGAAGCCATCGGCAACATGATCATCGGAGGTGAGCAATGAGCAGGGAATTGGACAAGGTTCGTAAGAGCGCGGACGACGCGCTGGTGCCACGCGAGGACGGCAGCCTGACCGACCCGCGCAGCACGCCGGCATGGCCGCCGCCGGCCGGCTTCTTCAGCTTCCGCTATTCCTCCACCGAGATTTTTTCCGAGGGCGGCAACCTGCACGTGAAGATGCGTGAGACGCGCTTTGAAGACGGCAGGCTGAAGTCGGAAGAGTGCGAGGGTACGCTCGACCGCCAGGCTTACAACCGCATGATGAGCGAGGCGCAGGGCTATTTCCTCAACCAGGTGGCCGGCTTCACGCGCCTGCTGCTGGCGCCGCTGCTGCCTCCCTCGCGCGACCGGCGTCACGACGAATAGCGCAGCAGGATTTCCCTCGGCAGACGGGCATTGACCATCGGTTCATAGACGATGTCCGGCCGCAGCAATTCCACGCGCCTGCCTTCTCCCAAGAATGCGGCAAGCGCGCCTGCGGCCAGCTCGGCCGTGAAACGATGCGCCGGGCAGGCGTGCGCGCCGGCGCCGAAGCCCAGCTGGTCGGCATTGTTGCCGCGCTGAAGACTGAAACTGCCGGCATCCGCAAATACCGCTTCATCCCGGTTGGCCGAGGCCAGCACCACCAGCACCACCGCGCCTTCGGGCAGCGCGATGCCGCCGGCCTCCACCGCGGCGGACAGCACGCGCCGCGTGTTCTGGATCGGCGGATCGTAGCGCATGGTTTCGACGGCCAGCCGCTGCCATCCCTCGCCCTGCGGCAGCGCAGGCAAGCGAAGCGCCTGCAACAGCGCATTGCAGAGCAGGCCACGCCCGGCGTCGACGCTCTGCACCAGCAGGCCGACGAGGTTGACGGCAAGCAGGCCGCGCTCCTGTGCGCCGCCGTCGAGCCGGACACGCGCAAGCTGCCGTTCGCACAGGGCAAGGATGGACTCCGCCACGGCATTGATGCCGTCCATCTGCTGCGCCGTCTTGTTCGGCAGCATGATCTTCGTCAGGCGCTCGATGTTGTCGAGTACGGTGGCGGCGTCGCTGTCGCTGAAGCCGAACGCGCGCAGGACCGCCAGCGCCGGCAGCTTGCGCGCCACCGCGGCGACCCAGTCGCATTCGCCGGAGGCCGGGATCAGTTCCGCGAGCAGACGTCCGCCGTCCACCGGGCGCATCGACGCGAACAGGCGCATGACCGCATCGCGCCGCGCAGCGTGCCGCGGCGGATTGGCAAGCCGGGCGAAACCGTCCGCCAGGGTCAGGGCCGATGCATTCATCGAGGGCAAGGATGCCGGGCTCTGCGGCGGGATACGGGCCATGTCCGATGCGAGGATCTGCCTGCAGGCCGCGTGCGTATAAACGGCCCAGATGCCGTTTTCCCTGTCGTGGCAGACCGGTGAATTCTTGCGCATCTCCGCATAGAGGGCGTAGGGATCGGCGACTTCCGATTGCAGGAACAGTGTGTTGATCATCGATTCCTCCTCAGCGCTTCGCCGGCGGAAAAACTTGCGGCGCGCCGGCGCGATCGAACAGGCCGTAATCGCGCAATACGTTGCCGCAGAGGGTGCGTGATCCGGCGGGGGCTTCCTCTCCCAGCCACGATCGTGCCGCGGCGGCGTCGGCAAAGTCCTGCAGTGCAATTTCCTTGCCGGGTTGCACGATGCTCTGGAAGCGCTTGCCGCCCTCGGCCGCAGGAGGAAATTCACGCAGGCCGACCAGAGCGCCCGGCGCCGGTTCGCCTACGCGAATCACGCGGATGCGGTAATCCTTGAAGACCGACTCCCGTCCTTCGTACTGGGCCGCATGGTGCTCCCCGTCGCTGCGCCATTGCACCAGCGCCGCTTCATCCCGCCAGAGGGAGAGGGACAGGATCCATCCGGGATGGGTGAGGCTGCGGAAGCGTTCGACGGAGAGGAATCCGTCGATGCGGTCGAGTTTGGGACGCAGCGCGGCGGCAATGTCGAGATAACGCTGGTAGCCGGTTTCCGAGGGAAATACTTCGAATGCGACAGCAAACATGGCAGTCTCCATGAGGTTTTCGGCCATGATACGATTTCGGCTCCTTGAACATTTCATCGCAGGGTGAACCATGGAATCCGCTTCCCACATTGCCCGTGCGGCCGCCCTGCTGGGCGACCCGGCGCGCGCGGCCATGCTCTGGCTGCTCATCGATGGACGTGCCCGGCCCGCCGGCGAACTTGCCTTTGCCGCCAATGTATCGGCGCAGTCGGCCAGCGGGCACCTCGCGCGGCTGGTCGAGGCGGAATTGCTGCAGGTCGAAACCCAGGGGCGTCATCGCTATTACCGCCTTTCCAGCCATGCGGTGGCGCATGCGCTCGAGTCGCTTGCCGCGCTCGCCCCGCGTCCCGCGGTGCGCCCCATGCCGGCCTCGCACGGCACGCCGGAAGCGCTGCGCTATGCCCGTACCTGCTACGACCACCTGGCGGGCGAGCTTGCAGTGCGCTGGCTGGAGCAGGCGGAACGGAAGGGATTGCTGGCGCGCGACGCGAAGAATTTTGAATTGACGGCGAAAGGCGAGAAAGCCTTCCGCGGGTTCGGCGTGGACATCGATGCACTGCGGGGTGCGAAGCGCCAGTTTGCCTGCGGCTGCCTGGACTGGAGCGAACGCCGCTTCCACCTGGGCGGCGCGCTCGGCGCAGCGCTGCTTGCGCACTTCCTTGAACGGCGCTGGCTGCTGAAGGTGCAGAAGTCGCGGGTGCTGCAATTGACCCCGCAGGGCCGGGAGGGATTGAACGAGGCCTTCGGCCTTACGCTCTGAAAGTGATCTCCCCGGCCGCCGCCGAACGCGATCCCTCGACCGGGGTGTTGCTCACGCCGCGGTAGGCAAAGACGAGCGAATGCTTCACCGCGGCGGTCTTGTTCCTGCCGGCCGAATGGAACAGGCCGCTGTGGAAGAACACCACGTCACCCTGCTGCAGTTCCAGCACCCGCCCCTGTGCAAACAGCGCCTGGTTCTCGGCCACGTCGGGCCGCAGGAAGTCGAGATCATCCAGCTGGTGGCGCCCCACTTCGAGACGGTGCGACCCGGGAATCACATGCAGCGCGCCGTTCTCTTCCGTCTCCGCGCCGAGCGCCAGCCAGACCGCCACCAGTTCATTGCGCGCAAACGACCAGTAGCGGATATCGCGGTGCCATCCGGTTGCGGTGCCGAAGTTCGGGTGCTTGGTCATCACGCAGTTGTGGTGCGCCAGCGTCAGGCAGACCCGCTCCTCCAGCAACTGCCGCAGCCACCCGAGGATGCGCTCGTCGCCCGCCCAGGTGCGAAAGCAGGAATCGCGCTGGTAGGCCGCGCGCAGGCGCCGTATGGTGCGGCCGCCGGGGGCGTCGAGCGATTCGGGGGCGCCGTCATAGCCGACTTGAGCCTCGTACTCGACCGGCGGGATCGCGCGCTTCAGGTGCGCGTGGACGACCTCGAGCATGGCCTCGCAACCGGCGGCGGAGGCGAGCTTCCTGAATACGAGGAAGCCGTCGTTCCTGAACTGGGCTACCTGTTCCGGGCTGAGCGGTTGGTCCATTGCATCGATCCTGTTTTTTCCGGGGGTTATACCTTAGCGCATTCCGGGGACAATTTGTACGACGTCCGGACGCTCATTTTCCAAACAATTTTTTCACCACTCCGCCCAGGCCCTCGGCGGCGCTGCCGACACCCCTGGTCAGGCCTTCGATGCTGATACCCAGGGCTTCCGCCACAGCCGCGCCTACGCGCAGCGCGACGCTTTCGTTGAGTGAGAATTTCGGGTCGTCCAGGTTGCCCTCGAGCGTGAAATCGATGCTGATCTGTCCCTTGCGGTCCTTCAGGGCTGCGACCACGGCTTGCCGCGGCACCCCCATGAAGGTGTTGAACGGCCCGGCAGCCGGGGCCAGTTCGAGGCCGGTGAGCGTGATGGTGCCCGGGGCGTGCAGCCGGTTCTTGCGCACCGTCGACTTGAGGCGCAGATCCAGCGTGCCGCGCCGTACGCCTGTCTCGGATGCCTTGATCAGGTAGGGTTGCAGCGCCACCATGTCCACGCCCTGCAGCTTGGTGGCGATCTCCGAATTGCGCTTGGCCAGTTCCGCCCAGCCGCTGATGGACAGCTTGCCGTTACGCTGCACGCCCTTCACCTGGCCGTCGATCTGGATTGCCGTGCGGCTGGTAAAGCCGGGCAGGCGCACGTCGTCCACCCGCGCATGCAACTGTTCCAGCCGCGTCTTGTGCGCGGGCTGGCGAATGGTGGCATCAAAGAATTCCAGCACGCCGTTGCGCAGCTCGATGGTGCCGATGCTGGCTTCCGGCGGCGGCGAGTGGGCGGCGGCGCCAGCCTTGCGCTCGAGCAGGCCGGGCAGCAGCCGGACCTTGCCGTCGCGCCCGCGCAAGGCGGAGACATAGGCTTTATCCACCAGGATGTGGGGCACATGGATGCGCGCCGAAAACAGCCCGAACAGGTCGGGCCTGACGACTACGCGTTCGGCGCGCAGCGCGTCGGGAGAAGGCCATCCCTTGGGCGCCGGGATGCGGATGTCGCGCACTTCGATGGCCGACATGCCGACCACAATCTCGCCGACCTCGCTTTCCGGCCCGAGCGCCTGCTGCACGCGTTCCTTGAGCACACGGGTGGCAAACTGCAGGCCGATGACGGCGGCGATGGCGAGCACGCCGGCGAGGACGATGCCGGCGACTAGGATGCGCCTGGCCTTGCTTGTCTTCATTGCCGGAGCCCGAAGCGGCTGCGGTATTCGCGCGGCGTCACCTGCGTCCAGCGCTTGAATACCTTGCTGAAGGTCGACACATCCTCATAGCCGCAGCGGCCGGTGATGTCTTCCATCGAAAGACGTGTCGATTCCAGCAAGGCCTTGGCGCGCTCCACGCGCAGCTGCTGCGCATACTGCACCGGGCTCATGCCGACCGCTTCCTGGAAGCGCCGCAGCAGCGTGCGCTGGCTGGTATTGCAGTGGTCGGCGAGCTCAGCGGCCGACCACGCGCGGTCGAGGCGCTGGTTGAGCCAGCGCCGCGCACGCTCGATGACGACATGGCCGTCATTCTGGATCATGGCCGTCGCGATATAAGGCGCCTGGCTGTAGCGGTTGGCATCCATGGCCAGCACCTTGGCGGCGCTCTGGCGCAGTTCCTCGCCGGCGAAATGGCCGACCAGCCACAGCGCGAGGTCGATATAGGACGTGACCCCGCCGGAAGACACATGGTTGCCGTCCTGCACCACGAGCTGTTCCGCGTCCAGCGTCACGCGCGGGTAGCGCTTGCGGAAGTAGGCGCTCAGCCACCAGCTGGTGGTGGCGCGGCGGCCGTCGAGCAGGCCCGCTTCGGCGACCAGGCAGGTGCTGGAGCAACTGGAGATGACCGGCCTTCCGGTGCGCGCAAACTCCCGCAGCGCCTGCTGCTCGGGGGCCAGCGTTTCGAGCAGGGGCGTGAGGTCGAACGGGCCCTGGTGGTCGATGCCGGGAAGCATCAGGGCATCGAGCTTGCGCGGGTCCAGCGGCTGGGGATGGAAGGTCAGACCGCCGATGTCCACGGTCTTGTCCTCGCGCGCGCTGAGCCATTGCGCGTCGAAGTGCACGCGCTCGGCGGCAGGACGCAGCCCGGCCAGCGTATTGGCGATGCGGAAGACATCAAAGGGCATGACCGCCCCGCCGCGCAGGCAACCAGGGTAGACCAGCATCCCGATCCGGACTGTTTTGGCTAATCGTGTCATGTGGCGGATTTAACCATGAGAATGTCGTTTTAGACAATGGCCGGCAAGGCAAGGGTTTTTGATAATGGCAGCACCAACCACACCTTGAGCTTGCCATGTCAGACTACACAGCACTCCCCGCCTTCCCTGCTTTCGTCATCGCGCTGCTGGCGCTGTTCCTGAAGCTCACGCTGACCAGCATGTTGCAAGTCGTCAGCCGCTTCCGCAGCCGGGCATTCACCGTGCCCGAGGATGCCGCGCTGATGGGCATCACGCCGCGGGCGGAAGAGTCGCCCTTCGTGCGGCGTTGCGGCAACGTGCTGCGCAACGATGTGGAAAACCTGCCGGTTTTCTTTACCCTCGCACTGGCCTACGTCTTGTCCGGTGCGCCGGCCGCCGCGGCACAGGCCTTGTTCGGCGTCTACGTCGCATTGCGTTATGCGCATACCGTGGTCTATTTGAAGGGATTGCAGCCCTGGCGCATGCTGACCTACCTGGCGGGCATGCTGGTGTGCTGGATCATTGCGGTGCGCGCGGCAATGCTCGGAATGTGAAGGTGTGTTCATGAACAAACTGGTTGCGATCCTGATCGGCGTCGTCGGCGTGATCCACCTGCTGCCGCTATCCGGCGTGCTCGGCGCGGAGCGGCTGGCCGCGCTGTACGGCCTGCCGTTCGACGACCCGAACCTGCTGATCATGATGCGGCACCGCGCGGTGCTGTTCGGCATGCTCGGCGTCTTCCTGCTGCTGGCGGCATTCAAGCCGGAATGGCGTACCACGGCAATCGCGGCGGGTTTTGCCAGCACGCTGTCCTTCCTCTGGCTGGCTTGGTCGACCGGCGGTTACAACGCTTCCATCGGCCGGGTAGTCGCGGCGGACCTGCTGGCCGTCGCCTGCCTGCTGGCCGCCCTTGTGCTGCACCTGCTGGGGCAGCGGTCGGCGGTCGGCGCCTGAGGCGCAAGCCTCACTCCCCCGCTTCCTGGTAGAAGACGGCCAGCCAGACCGTCTCGGACTCCGGGCGCGTCCATTCCACGCGGTGGCGCTCGTGCGCCTCGATGTTGACGTAATCCCCTGCCGCGAGATGGACCAGCCGGCCATCCTTTTCAAAGCGCAGCTTCGCCTCGCCGCTGACCACCATCACCCATTCGTTCTCCGGCTGGTCGTACCAGTAATCCGGCGGCGACGCATGTCCGCGCGAGACGATGCGCTCGATGCGCATGCCAGCGCCCAGCGCAAGGACCTGGAAGAGTTCCTCCGGAAGCGCCGTCGGTATCTGTCCAAGCAGGTTGCCGGTGTCCATCCTTACCCCCATGCGCCGCGGCGCTTGTCTGTCTGATCACAAAGGCCCTTCAGCCAAATTAAATTCGAATTCCCCCGCCGGCAAGCAATAAATTGCCGGAAACGGCGGATTTCGCTGAAAAGAACGCAAGATAATTTTGCACGAACTTGCGCATAATCCACAGCCGTGAAAGAACCAATTCACATGGAGGGCGCGGTGCCGGCAAAACCGGCGGCCTCGCCGTGGAGATTCATTTATTTGGGAACCTGCATGCAACTGAACAAGATTATCGGCGGCCTCGGCATGGTCGGCCTGCTCGGCCTGGTCGGCACCGTGTCTGCACAAGAAACCATCGTCAAGATCGGTCACAGCGGCCCCCTGTCCGGCGCGCAAGCCTTCGCCGGCAAGGACAATGAGAACGGCGCGCGCCTCGCCATCGAGGAGCTGAACGCCAAGCCCATCACCGTCGGCGGCAAGAAGCTGAAGTTCGAACTGATGTCGGAAGACGACCAGGCCGATCCGAAGGCCGGCGTCGGCGCCGCGCAGAAGCTGATCGACAACGGCGTGCGTTTCGTCGTCGGCCCGTACAACTCCGGCGTCACCATCCCGGCATCGCGCGTCTATAACGACGCCGGCGCGGTCGTGGCCACCGTCGGCTCCAACCCGAAGATCACCGAGCAGGGCTACAAGAACCTGTTCCGTGTGAACGCCAGCGACACCCAGCTCGGCTCCAAGATGGCACTGTACGCCGCCAACGAACTGAAGGTGAAGAACGTTGCCGTGATCGACGACCGCACCGCCTACGGCCAGGGCGTCGCCGAAGAGTTCAAGAAGCAGGCAAAGGTATCCGGCCTGAACGTGCTCGGCCACGAGTTCACTAACGACAAGGCCGCTGACTTCACCGCGATCCTGACCAACCTGAAGTCCAAGAAGGTCGAAGCGATCTTCCTCGGCGGCTATGCGCCGCAGGGCGGCCCGATGGCGCGCCAGATGAAACAGCTCGGCATCAACGCCAGGCTGCTGGGCGGCGACACCATCTGCGCGGCTGAAATGGGCAAGCTGGGCGGCGATGCTGTCGGCGAGAATGTGCTGTGCGCACAGGGCGGCGCGATCCTGGACAAGGCCGCAAACGGCCCGGCGTTCAAGGACAAGTACAAGAAGCGCTTCAACCAGGATCCGGACGTGTATGCGGCTTCCTTCTACGACGGCGTGATGCTGTTCGCCGAGGCGATGAAGAAGGCCAACTCGGTCGAAGCCGCGAAGGTCGGTGCCGAAATCTCGAAAGGCTCGTTCAAGGGCGTCGCAGGCACTTACGCATTCGACGAGAAGGGCAACATGAAGTCCTCCCCGGTGACCGTGTTCACGTTCAAGAACGGCCAGCCGGTCCCGCTGACCAGCTACTGATCCGTTCCTGAACCTGCCCTCTTCCGCCCGGAAGAGGGCGCTCCTGCCCCATCCCTTCCCCTCCGATTTTTCTTCCGCTGTTCCTTCCTCTGCCCGACGGCGGCTACCTGGCGTAGCGCAGGATGGTCAGCAGCACCATCCTGAGAACGGCCACGGCAAGGCCAAGTGCTACCAGCAGGTTCGCCGCGACGATCTTGTGCATCGGACGCTCTTCGAGCGTCACATTTTGTGCGACCAGGAGATGCCAGCCGAGCTCGGGAAGGAAACGTCCGCTGACGTAGCTGCGCTCGCCCTCATGCTCGTACGAGAGGAGCCGGGGCTTGCCGTCGCCATCCAGAAGCTGCCGGGCGACGGTGCCGATGCCGGGCAGACGTTCGATGGAACGGCCGGCGTCTGCAGCCCTGCCCGCCATGGTCACCGTACGCCGGGCATCGACGAAATAGATGCGCCGGCCGGGGTGCTTTTCCTGGCTGTCGATCAATGCCTTCAACCCGTCCATCCGCAGCCCGATGCCGGCCACGCCCAGGAAGCTGCCTGACTGGTCATGCACCCGGTGCGCGATGAAGACGGTCATTGCATTGCCGCCGGCTGGGTCGACGCCGATGTCGGCTGCGAATGACTGCCGCGTGTCGCGCGCGCGGAAGAACCAGCTGTCGCTTTCCTGCACCATCCTTTGTCCGGCTTGTGCGCTGTAGTAGTTGCCGGTGCGTTGCGAGACGAGGAATGTGTCGAGGGCGCTGTATTCCTGCTGCATGGCGGAGAGATAGCGCCGGATGGCATCGGGGTCGTTCTCGCCGGCTTCCATCCAGTCGCGCACGAAAGTATCGGCGGCCATCGCGGAGGCGATCAGCGCGGGACGGGCGACCTGCGCGCGGGCATGGGCTTCGAGCATGTCGCCGGTCAGCGGCAGCGCCTGCTGCACGATACTGCCGCGCACCGCGCCGCGCAGCCCGAGGTATGCAGCGAGGTTGATCATCATGAGGCCTGCCGCCAGGACCACGCCGATCAAGGCCAGGTAACGATAGTGCTCAGGGAAAGCTCGCATGATGCTCCCGTGGTGGACAGGCAGGGCGCCAGTATGCGGCAAGAATGTCCATTTTTGCAACATTCATGAAACAGCTTTCGGGAAGCTTGTTGGCCGGGACGCCGCACCGCAAAATCTCAGGCATCATTCGGGATTAGTCCCGCACCAGCCCTGAAAAAAACAGCCAGCGCGCAAGAACAAGCATGGAGGCAACGTGACCGAACTGATCCAGAAATGGTTTTCGACGCAAGGGGGAATCATGCCTCCCGGAGGGGCGTGGACGCCCGAGCTGGCGTGGACCTTCATCGTCTCGGACGCCGCCATCGGACTCGCCTACTACTCGATCCCGCTGGCACTGCTGACCCTGGTGCGCCGCCGCCGCGACCTGCGGTTCACCTGGCTCTTCGTCATGTTCTCGGCGTTCATCTTCGCCTGCGGAACGACGCACTTCATCGCCATCTGGACCGTCTGGAATCCCCACTATTGGACCGAGGCAGCGGTCAGGGCCGTCACGGCCGCCGTTTCCGTGGCCACCGCGGTCATGCTGTGGAAAGCCGTCCCGCGCGTGCTGCAGCTGCCGTCCACGACGCGCATGCGCGAGGCCATTGACCAGCTCGAACATGAAATCCAGGAGCGCCGGAAAGCGGAAGACGCGCTGCGGCAATCGCAGGCGACGCTGCGCGAACTGGCGGCCTACCAGGAGCGCGTGCGCGAGGATGAACGCAAGCGCATCGCGCGCGAGATCCACGACGAACTCGGCCAGAATCTGCTGGCGCTGCGCCTGGACGTGTCGGCTCTGCACGCGCGCGCCGGGGCGCGGCACCCGCGCCTGAAGGAGCGTGCCGAAACTGCGCTGGACTACATCGATACGACAATGAAGTCGATCCGCAGCATCATGAACAACCTGCGGCCGCCGGTGCTCGACCTCGGCCTGCCGGCAGCCATCGAATGGCAGGTGACGCAGTTCGAGCGCCGCAACAACCTGGTCTGTGAAGTCCTCATGAACGAAGACGCCGCTCCGGTACCCGAAACACAGGCCACCGCGGTGTTCCGCATCCTGCAGGAATCCCTCAACAATATCGGCCGCCATGCCCGCGCATCGTATGTGCGCGTGGAGCTGCGCATCGACGGGCACGGGCTGGAGATGATGATCAAGGATGACGGCGTCGGCATGCACCCCGGCGACCGCCGCAAGGCGCACCGCTTCGGGCTGATCGGGATGGAAGAGCGGGTCGCCATGCTGGGCGGCGAGCTGCGCATCGACAGCACGCCGGGCCAGGGCACGGTGCTGCGCGTCATCATTCCGTTCTCCTTCCAGGCGGCCGACGCCGCGCCGGCGCAGGCCTGACTTCATGTCGCCGCGGCAACAACAACGGCGCGATTTTCATCCGGCATGCATCGCAAGTTGACTCTGCTCATGGTCCTTTGAGCGCAGCCATTTACAGTCGACTTACCTTCCCGGAGCTCGCATGAAGAAAACACCGGATGGCACGGCGGAGCCGTCAGCCGATGCCGTCAGTACCGCGAAACAGGTTGGCCTGCGTTATGTCGGCGATGGTGTGCCGGGCATCGCGCGAGTGGCCGACAAGGACGGCTTCCATTACACCGGCCCCGATGGCAAACAGATACGCGACGAGGCGACGCTGGCGCGCATCAAGGCGCTTGCCATTCCGCCCGCCTGGACCGACGTCTGGATCTGCCCATGGGAAAACGGGCATATCCAGGCCACCGGACGCGACGCCAAGCGCCGCAAGCAATACCGCTATCACGCGCGCTGGCGAAACGTGCGCGACGAGGCAAAATACGAGCGCATGCTCAACTTCGGCAAGGCCCTGCCGCTGATCCGCAAGCGTGTGGACGAGGCGCTCAAGCTGCCCGGGCTGCCGCGCGAGAAGGTGCTGGCGACCATCGTCTACCTGCTCGAGGCGACCATGATGCGCATCGGGAATGAGGAATACGCCCGCCAGAACAAATCCTTCGGACTGACCACCCTGCGCGACCGCCATGTGCGCATCGACGGCGGCGAGGTCGAATTCCGCTTTCGCGGCAAGAGCGGGGTGCAGCATTCCATCAAGGTCGACGATCCGCGGCTGGCGCGCATCATCCGGCGCACGCGCGACCTGCCGGGGCAGGAGCTGTTCCAGTATGTGGACGACGACGGCGAGCAGCGCAGCGTGGGCTCGGCCGATGTCAACGATTACCTGCGCGAGATCACCGGCGAGGACTACACGGCGAAGGATTTCCGCACCTGGTCCGGCACGGTGCTGGCGGCGCTGGCGCTGCAGGAGTACGAAAAGTTCGATTCCGAGGCGCAGGCGAAAAAGAATGTCGTGCGCGCCATCGAGTCGGTCGCCGAAAAGCTGGGCAACACGCCGAGCATCTGCCGCAAGTGCTATGTGCATCCGGCGGTGATCGAATCCTATCTCGACGGGACCATGGTCAACGCGATGCAGCAGCGGGCGCGGGAGGAGATGGCGCTCGAGCTGCAGGCGCTCGAAGCCGAGGAAGCGGCCGTCCTGGCGCTGCTGCAGGAAAGGCTGGCGCAGGCGGCCAGGGAAGGCGCGGCCAAGACGAAGAAGCGCAAGGCGAGGCGGACTGCCGGCTGAGCGCGGCCCCGATCCATGCTTCGTGGGATAATCGCGGCTCCTTTTTCACTCCACGGAACCAGCCATGATCCTCGAACTCGCCGACATCCGCATCCAGCCCGGCAAGCAAGCCGAATTCGACGCCGCCATCCAGCGCGGCGTGGAGCAGGTGATCGCCAAGTCCAAAGGCTTCCGCGGCTACAAGGTCAACAAGGGCATCGAATCGCCGGAGCGCTACGTGCTGCAGATTTTCTGGGACACCTTGGAAAACCATACCGTCGACTTCCGCCAGTCGCCCGCCTTCACCGAATGGCGCGGCATCGTCGGCCCCTTTTTCGCCGCCCCGCCGGTGGTCGAGCACTTCACCCTGCTGACGAAGTCGGACTGAGGGCAGCGCGCCATCCAAAAGCCACGGCGGGCGGGGGGAATTGCAGGATTTCAATTCATCCTGCATGATGCGGTGATATGATCTCGGATCAGGCATCCAGCCTATCCGCCCCAGACATCATGAGGTCGAAGAAGAATGTCTTTCCCCGTTGACGCAGTTTCACTGACGCTCCTTGCCGTCCTGGCCGCGCTCATCATCGGCATTCTCGCCACCACCAGCTCCGCCAAGGCCAAGGCCCGGCGCGGCAAGCGTCACGCGACCCTGATCCGCAACACCATCATCGACTACTTCCGGCGCAGCGGCGTCGAGGTGTCGGCCGACGCCGTCTGCTTCGACGACAGCGGCCGCTATACCGCGATCGTGGAGTCGGAGCCGATGAAGCGCTTCCGCCTGTCCCACATCATCGAAATGACCCTGCGCGAGCATGTGCGCAAGTCCTGCGGGCTGGAGCTGGAAAAGATCTACTGGCGCTTCCCGATCAAGGAGGCCACCCAGGCCGTCACCATCCCGCGCGACGGCGAGGCCAAGGCGGAGAACGGCGCCGAGGCGCAGCAGCAGGAAGAGCCGGCCGACGACTACATCAACGAAGGCCTCGAGAATTACCGCCACATCCCCAAGCCCGAAGTGACCGAACTGCCGTGGGAAACCTTCGAGCAGATGGCCACGATGAACCAGAACAAGGACCAGGAGCCAAAGCCGTAAGGCGGCCCCGTCCTCCGCAATTTTCCGCCGGCAATCCGCGCGCACGCCGTCATCCCCCGCCCGTCGCGGGAACTCCCCCTCCCGAATGCCTGACTAAATTGACCACACGGGCCTTGCCCGGGCGTCAGTGCTATGGAGGAATACCATGCAAGACCAGGCAGCAAGCCCGCTACCGGCGGGCCAAACGGCGGACTCCTTACCGGATATCAATGCCACTCCCGATTCCGTCTCCGCCGGGTACGACCAGCAAACCGCTCCCTCCTTCGACACCTTCTACCGCTCCCCCAAATCCGACCGTGCCGACCAGATGGCCAAGGCGCTGGGCTGGTTCAGCATCGGCCTCGGCCTGGCGCAGCTGATCGCGCCGCGCGGCGTCTCGCGCGCGATCGGCGTGCAGGACAGCCCGCGCCTGATGCGCACCCTGGGCGCGCGCGAAATCGCCAGCGGCGTCGGCATCCTGAGCCAGCGCCGGCCGGCGAACTGGCTCTGGGCCCGCGTGGCCGGCGATGCGATGGACCTGGCGCTGCTGGGCGCGGCGGCGCGCTCACGGCACAGCCTGCGCGAGCGGATCGGCTGGGCGAGCGCGGCGGTGGCGGGCATCGCCGTCCTCGACCTGCTCTCCAGCATCGACAACACGCAGCGCAAGCAGATGGGACAGGGGCCGACGGTGAGCGGCGAAGTGCTGCTCGAAAAGAGCATCACGGTCAACCGGCCGCCGGAAGAGTGCTACCGCTTCTGGCACGATTTCACGTCCTTCCCGCGCTTCATGAAGCACCTGGAGTCGGTGGAGCTCACGGGCAACAACCGCATGCACTGGAAAGCCAAGGGCCCGGCCGGCAGCAGCGTGGAATGGGATGCCGAACTGGTCGCGGACGAACCCGGCAGGCATCTCGCGTGGCGTTCGCTGGAAGGATCGCAGGTCGACAACGAAGGCGTGGTGCGCTTCGAGCCGGCGCCCGGCGGGCGCGGCACCATCCTGCGGGTGCTGATGCGCTACCGGCCGCCGGGCGGACTTGCCGGTGCGATGGTGGCGATGATGTTCGGGGAAGAGCCTTCGCAGCAGATCGACGAAGACCTGCGCCGCTTCAAGTGGCTGATCGAGACCGGCGAGATCCCGACCACGGTCGGGCAGGCGTCGGGCGAACGCGGAGCTGTGACGCGCGCGCTTTTGAAGAAAGGAAAACCGGGATGAGAGCGACTGTCTGGCATGGCAAGAAGGACGTACGGGTCGACAACGTGCCCGATCCGCAGATCCTCAACCCGCGCGACGCCATCGTGAAGATCTCGTCGACCGCCATCTGCGGCTCCGACCTGCACCTCTACAACGGCTTCGTGCCCGGCATGGAAAAGGGCGACATCCTCGGCCACGAGTTCATGGGCGAGGTGGTGGAAGTCGGCAGCGGCATCACCAACCTGGTGATCGGCGACCGTGTCGTCATTCCCTTCCCGATCGCGTGCGGCAGCTGCTTCTTCTGCCAGGAGAAGCTGTTTTCGGTATGCGAGAACTCCAATCCCAACGCTGCGCTGGCGGAAAAGATGTGGGGCCATTCGCCGGCCGGCATCTTCGGCTATTCGCACATGACAGGGGGCTATGCGGGCGGGCAGGCCGAGTATGCACGTGTGCCCTTTGCCGATGTCGGCGCTTTCAAGATCCCCAACGGCATGACGGATGAGCAGGTCCTGTTCCTGTCCGACATCCTGCCGACCGGCTACATGGCGGCAGAAGCCTGCGAGATCAAGCCGGGTTCGGTGGTCGCAGTGTGGGGCTGCGGGCCGGTCGGGCAGTTCGCGATCCAGAGCGCCTACCTGCTGGGCGCGGAGAAAGTGATCGCCATCGATCGTTTCCCCGAGCGGCTGCGCATGGCGCGCGAGAAATCGAAGGCCATCACGCTGGATTACGAGGAAGTGGATGTGGCGGCCGCGCTCAAGGAACTGACCGGCGGCCGCGGTCCGGATGCCTGCATCGACGCGGTCGGCATGGAAGCACACGGGATGGGCCTGATGGGCGCCTACGACAGGGTGAAGCAGGCGATGGCGGCCGAGACCGACCGTCCGGTGGCGCTGCGGCAGGCGCTCATGGCATGCCGCAACGGTGGCGTGGTATCGATCCCGGGGGTGTACGGCGGCTTCCTCGATAAGGTGCCGTTCGGGTCGGTGATGAACCGTTCGCTCACCATCAAGACGGGGCAGACGCACGTGCACCGCTACATGCAGCCCCTGCTGGAACGCATCCAGCGCGGCGAGATCGACCCGACGGTAGTCATCACACACCGCCTGCCGCTGGAAGCCGCGCCTTACGGCTACGACATCTTCTGCAACAAGCAGGACGATTGCATCAAGATCGTCCTGAAGCCGTAGCGGGAGGCGCTACAGCTTCATCGGCGTGGCCGGACGCCTGTCGCCGGCCAGCCAGTGCTTCAGTTTGCGTACCGCAAGCGTGAGCAGCGTACCGGCGGCAAACAGCAGCACCAGCGCGCCGGTCAGCGTGGCGAACAATGCCAGCGTCAGCACCGACACGATGGCGGTGCCGGCGATCTTCCATTTCCACCAGCGCCCAAGCATGGTATGCATCGCCGTGCGCGCTGCGCCGCGCATGTCTTGCTGCGGTCCGTGTTGCTGCTGCTTGTTCGTCGACGCTTCGTCGACGACTTCCCATTCCACTCTTTCAGTCATTGTGTTTCCTGCTCCCGAGCCGGATGCTCCCGAAAGTATGCATGCTACAAGAGTCCGCCCCATAAGAAAATCGAAGAAATGTGATGATTTTCTTCGTAAATCCGGAAGCGAGACTGCTCCCGGCTTAATCCTCCGACAAGCAGTCTTGGAACAAATTCCCCATAGATAGCGTCCGCGTGGAAAAAATGGGAGCAGCAAGTGCGGCAATGCGCATGTGCGCATTGCCATTTCGTCATGGCGCGTTGGCGCTGCCCGGCTCGCCTTGCTTGCCGGCCACCAGGCTGATGCTGCCGTCCTGGACGACGCGGCTCACCGTGTGGCTGGAAAAATCGGTGACGTAAAGGTTGCCGCTGCCATCGATCGCAATACCGTTGAGCGCCTGGAAGCCGTCACTCGGCCCGGCCACCGTACTGATCGCGCCGCTCGCGCTGACACGCCGCACGCTGCGCATGGCGGCGACATAGACATTGCCGCTGCCGTCGGCGGCGATCGCGAAGCTGTCCATGAACGCAGCGGGGCCGGTTTCACCGTTCATCGTCCCTGCCATCGTGCTGACCGTGCCGTCGGCGCCGATGCGGCGGATGAAGGTGCTGCCTTCCGGGATGTTCGGTGCCGGCGGGCCGTACCAGTCGGTGAGGAAGAGGTTGCCGCCGGCATCGGCCGCGATCCCCGTGGGACCGAGGAAGGTGGCGCTGCCTGTCGAACCGTCGGCGCGTCCGCGCATGCCGCGCGTCCCCGCGAAGGTGCTCACCGTGCCGTCGGGGGTGATGCGCCGCACCAGGGAATTCTCGGTGTCGGCGACATACGCATTGCCGCTGCCATCGACCGCGATGCCCCACGGCCGGCGGAAGCGTGCAGCGCTGCCGGCGCCGTCGGCGTCGCCCGGTTCGCCTGGGACGCCGGCGAGGGTGGTGACGATGCCCGCGGGGCTGATTTTCCGGACCGCGTTGTTATCGACCGCATAGACATTGCCGCTGCGGTCCACCGCGATGCCTTTCAGGACGGAGAAGCGTGCCGTGGCGCCGGGGCCATCGCCGGTGCCGCTCGCACCCGCCTGGCCGGCCAGCGTGGTGACGACGCCCGCCGGGGAGATCTTGCGGATCGTATGGTTGCCGGAATCGGCCACGTACAGATTGCCGCTGCTGTCGCGCGTGACGCCGACCGGCTGGTTGAAGCGGGCCTGGGTGGCATCGGGCGAAGGCGTCTGCGTGCCGCCGCTGTTGGTCGATCCGCCGCTGGGAGAACTGCTGTTGCCGTCGGTGGGCGTTGAGGTGGAGGTGCCGGTCCCGGCCGCCGGGGGGGTCTGCTGCTGCGGCTGTTGCGGCTGTTGCGGCTGTTGCGGCGGCCCGGACTGGGACTGGCTGGTTCCGGTGGTAGTCGGGGTGCCTGTCGTTCCTGTCGTGTCGCTTGTTGCGCTAGTTCCCGCTTGCGGCGCCGGGCTGCCGCCGCCTCCGCCGCCACCGCATGCGGCCAGTAAAACGCAAAGAAGTCCTGCCGTGATTCGATTGCCCAGAGTTGCCTGTAACACGTGTCACCTCAAACATGATGATGCTCCCTGAAGTGCGAGACCTTGTGAATGGCCCTTCAAGTTTTGATTCATCATGTCCGAGGGGATGCGGCACGCGTTTGACAAAAGTCAGCGCAAAGGACTGCACGGTCAAGAGTGTTGTTTTTGCAGGCGCGTTCGTAACAAGCCTGTTACAGGGCTTCTGCGACGCGATGCCTGTCCGTCTTCATCGCCCTGCAGATCGAGTCGACATGGGTGTGGTCGGTGCCGCAGCAACCGCCGACGACGGACAGGCGCGGCAGCACGGTGCGCAGTGCGCCGTAGAGTGTGCCGAGTTCTTCGGCGTCGCCGGCGTCGAGGTCGGTGCTCTCATCCAGTTCCGCGTGGCTGCGGCGCGAGGCGTTGGCGCGCAGGCCGCGGATGCGCTGCAGCCAGGCCCCCTGGTCGTGCAACACGTTCTCGAAGTGCGACGGATGCGCGCAGTTGATCATGTAGTACACCGGATAACTGCCGCTGGCCTCGTCGGTGCCTTCGATCGCTTCCCGCAGCGTCTGCCCCGAAGGCAGACGGCCGTCGGTCTCGACGGTGAACGACAATGCCAGCGGCATGCCGCATTCCCTGGCGGCGGCGGCGATGCCGATCGCCTCTTCGACATAGTTCATGGTGAAGGCGGCGACCATGTCGGCATCGGTCCCGGCGAAGGTCTCGATCTGCGCGCGGTGGTAGTCCTGCGCTTCCTGGACGCTCATGCATGCGCCTGGCCGGTAACCATCGCCGCGCGGCCCGATGTTGCCGCTGACGACGATGCGTGTCTGCGCGGTCTCGCAGGCCGCGCGGATGTCCAGCAGCAGTGCGATCCCTTTGCGGTTGGCCTCGGCCAGCGCCTCGCGTCCGTAGCCAAGCCGTGCGGCCCAGTCGGGATTGGCGCGCCAGGTCGGCGCTTCCAGCACGAGGCCGACACCGCGGGCGCGCGCCAGCTCGGCGTAGGTGGCGAAGTACCGCCGCAGCACCGCCGTGCCCTGCGCATCCTTGAGCAGGTCGAATGCGGCGAAATACGGCAGGTCCACCTTGTCGTGGAAGATCAGCGTGGTTTCCAGGCCGCCGTCGGTCATGAAAAGACGGTCGTCGAGTTGGGGCAGGCGGTTACGGTATTTGCTCATGGCAAGTCTCCTTGATATTGGGAAAGCGGCGACGCAAGCGCGCTTTGCGGTTAAATTGGTAGATGCAAAGGTACGCCCCGCGCACCGCGCGAACTAAAGCCATTTCGGCAAACAACATGACGGATCGGCCATGAGCGAAGAGAGAGCCCCAGCCCCTGCCCCTGCTCGTATCGCAATCCTTGCCTTCCCGCAAACCTCGGCATCGGTCGTCTACGGCATGTACGACCTGTTCAAGTGCGCCGGGCGTGACTGGGGCATCATCGTCGGCGGCCAGCCGGGGAGCGAGCTCCTCCAGCCGCTGGTGGTGTCCAGGCAGCGCAGCGGCTTTGCGGTGGGCAACGAGGTGCTCATCACGCCGCAGGCGACGCTGGAGGAATGCCAGGATGCTGACGTGGTATGCGTGCCCGAGATCCTCGTGCCGCCGGGGGCTCCGCTCGACGGCCTGTTCGACGACGAGATCGACTGGCTGCGGCGCTGCTACGCCGCAGGCGCCACGCTGGCCACGGCCTGCTCGGGCGCAATGCTGCTGGCGCAGGCCGGCCTGCTCGATGGCGAGGAAGCGACCACGCACTGGGCATATTGCGATGTGATGGCGCAGCGCTACCCGAAGATCAGGGTGCGCGGACAGCGCGCACTGGTGGCCGCGGGCGAAGGGCAGCGGCTGGTGATGGCCGGCGGCGGCACCTCCTGGCTCGACATGGCGCTCTACCTGATCGCGCGCATGGCCGGTGTGGATGCGGCCATGCAGGTCGCGCGCCTGAACCTGATCGACTGGCACGAAATCGGCCAGCAGCCCTTCGCCCGGCTTGCCCGCTCGCGGCAGGTAGAGGATGCGGCGATCGCGCACTGCCAGGCCTGGATCGCGGAGCATTACGCCGAGCCGGCGCCGGTGGCTGCCATGGTCGCGCTGAGCGGGCTGGCCGAACGCTCGTTCAAGCGCCGCTTCCAGCAGGCCACCGGCATGTCGCCGCTCGAATACGTGCACACGCTGCGGCTGGAGGAAGCCAAGCAGATGCTCGAGTCGGGCGTGCAGCCGGTGGAAGCGATCGCCAACGAGGTCGGCTACGAGGACGCGGGCTTCTTCAGCCGCCTGTTCCGGCGCCAGGTCAACCTCACCCCCGCCCAGTACCGGCGTCGCTTCGGCACCATGCGCAAGGCACTGCAAGCCGGAAACGCTTGACCCTGACGCAACGTCAGGCTTTAGAGTACGTCCTGTACTCATGAAGGAATATCTCCATGCTGCTCAAAATCGGAGAACTGGCAAAGCGCACCGGTCTGACGGTGCGCACCCTGCACCATTACGACGACATCGGCCTGCTGCGGCCGTCGGCGCGCTCGGATGCCGGCTATCGCCTCTACAACCGCAAGGACATCGGACGCCTGCACCGCATCCAGGCCTTGCGCCGCATGGACTTGTCGCTGGCCGAGATCGCCGCGCTGCTGGAAAACGACGGCGCCGGCCTGCAACAGGTGATCGAGCAGCAGATCGCGCTGCTGGAGCGCCAGGCCGAGCGCACGATGCAACTGCGCGACCGCCTGAAGCTGCTGCTGGAACGCATCGAGCACAACGTCGAGCCGGACCTGTCCGACTGGCTGGTCACGCTGGAAATGATGACGATGTACGACAAGTACTTCACCAGCGA
>NZ_DASRXF010000152.1:0-73951 GCF_035654295.1 Noviherbaspirillum sp.
GACCGGATCGATGCCTTGATCCCGACACTCCCGCTCGCTGTGCTGATCGGCTCATGGATTTGACACGGATGTAGCGATGCAGCGTATTACGATTCTTGGCGCAACCGGATCCATCGGGGTCTCAACGCTTGACGTGGTGGCCCGCCACCCAGATCGCTACCAGGTCTACGCGCTTACTGCCCACAGCCGCGTCAAGGAGTTGGCGGAGCAATGCTTGCGTTTTCATCCCGAGGTCGCCGTCGTCGGTTCCGCGGACGCTGCCCAGGCGCTGTCGGCCATCCTGAAGGAAAAGGGCTGCAAGACGGAAGTCGCCCATGGCGAGACAGCGCTGTGCGATACGGCAAGCGCGGCGGAATGCGACGCGGTGATGGCTGCCATCGTCGGCGCGGCCGGCCTTCCGCCTACCTTGGCCGCGGCACGGGCCGGCAAGAAAATCCTGCTTGCCAACAAGGAAGCGCTCGTCATGTCCGGTCAACTCTTCATGGATGCCGTGAGCGCCAGCGGGGCGCCGCTCTTGCCCATCGACAGCGAACATAACGCGATCTTCCAATGCCTGCCGCACGGATACGGACGGGCGCCTGCGCACCACGGTGTTTCCAAGGTGCTGCTGACAGCCTCCGGCGGACCGTTCCTCAAGCGCGAGCTCGACACCCTCCATGACGTGACCCCCGAAGAGGCAGTTGCCCATCCGAACTGGGTCATGGGACGGAAGATATCGGTGGACTCCTCGACCATGATGAACAAGGGGCTGGAGGTGATCGAGGCGCATTGGCTGTTCGGCGCCTCCGCCGAGCAGATCGAGGTCGTGATCCATCCGCAAAGCGTGATCCATTCGATGGTGTCGTACGTGGACGGCTCGGTCCTGGCACAGCTCGGCAACCCCGACATGCGCACGCCGATCGCATACGGGCTGGCCTATCCCGAGCGGATCGCTTCCGGCGTGGGCGCGGTCGACCTCGTCAAGATCGCGCAGCTTTCCTTCTTTCAACCGGATTTCCAGCGCTTCCCCTGCCTCCGTCTTGCCTACGATGCCTTGTTGGCGGGCGGTACCGCCCCGGCTATACTGAATGCGGCTAACGAGGTTGCTGTCCAAGCATTCCTGGACGGAAGAATCGGATTCCGCGCGATCGACCAGCTGATCGCGCGCGTAATGGACGCGCTTCCCGGCACCGGAATCGCCTCGCTGGCGGAATTGCTGGACCAGGACAGGCTGGCAAGGGAGAAGGCACTCTCCTTCATTCAATGACCTTTACCGGGTAAATCATGACTCTGCTGCATACCGTCCTCGCATTCCTTGTGGCGCTTGCCCTGCTGGTGGTCGTGCATGAACTCGGGCACTACCTCGTCGCGCGCTGGTGCGGCGTAAAGGTCCTGCGCTTTTCGGTTGGCATGGGGAAAATCGTCTATTCCCGCCGCATCGGGCCGGACCAGACGGAGTGGGCGCTGTCGGCGCTCCCGCTCGGCGGCTACGTCAAGATGCTCGATGCCCGCGAGCAGGACGTGAGCAAGCTGCCGCCGGAAGACCTGGCGCGGGAATTCACCCGTCAGTCGGTCTGGAAGCGCATCGCGATCGTCGCTGCCGGACCGCTGGCTAACTTCCTGCTCGCGATCGTCGTGTTCGTCGGGCTTTACAGCTATGGGATTCCGGAGCCGGCAACGCGCTTGCGGGCGGTCCCGGAAATGTCCGCCGCCCACCAGGCCGGGCTGAGGGGAGGGGAGCTCGTTACGTCGGTGAATGCAGAGCCGGTCGAGATCTGGTCGGACCTGCGCTGGAAGGTCATGCACCTTGCCCTCGAAAAAACGCCGGCGGCGCTCGGCGTGCAACGCGCCGATGGGGGCAGTGCGACGGTAACTGTTCGCCTGGATGAATTGTCTCCGTCCGACCTCGAAGGGGATTTCCTGGCGAAGCTGGGCATCGACCTCGCCCGGCCCAAGGCGGCAATCGGCAAGGTCGTTCCCGACGGTCCTGCGAGTCAGGCGGGCTTGCGCGAAGGCGACGTCATCCACGAAGTCGACGGCCGGCCCATGCTCGACGGTCTTGCATTCGTCGAACTCATCCGCGCGTCGGCAGGCAAGACCCTGCGCGTCACCGGCGAGCGTGCCGGCGTTCCTTTCGATATCGCGGTCACGCCGGAGACCCACGTTCGCAATGAGCAAACCATCGGACGCATTCAGGCCGAAGTGCCCCTTGCGCCTGAAATGGTGACTGCGCGCGACTCTCTCCTGCCCGCCATTGGCAAGGCCGTCCGCAAGACCTGGGATACGAGCGTACTGACGCTCAAGATGCTTGGTAAAATGCTCATCGGCGAAGTTTCCTGGAAGAATATCACCGGGCCGATTACCATTGCCGATTACGCAGGGCAGACTGCGCGCATCGGGGTCATCAGCTACCTGACCTTCATTGCGTTCATCAGCATCAGCCTGGGTGTCATGAACCTGCTCCCCATACCGGTTTTAGATGGGGGGCTTTTACTGTATTATTCGCTGGAACTTTTGACCGGGCGGGCCATCCCCGAACGGATCGGAGAATTGGCCCAGCGAGCAGGAGTGGGCATCTTGATGATGTTGATGGCGGTCGCCGTATTCAACGACATCATCAGGCTCATGTCCTGAGTCCCTGCCAAGCTTGCGCGTCATCACGCGCCGGGCAGGGATATTGATAATAAAACACGATGAAATTACATTCCGAGCGTTTCCTCCAGCCCTTCTTCCCCCGCCGTCTCATCGCTCTCGCCGCCTTTGCCCTGTGTACCGGTCATGCGCTGGCGGTTGAGCCGTTTACGATCAAGGATATCCGGGTCGAGGGCATCCAGCGCACCGAGGCGGGGACCGTATTCAGCTACCTGCCGGTTCGCGTGGGCGAAGTCTATAACGACGAAAAGGGCGCGGCGGCAATCAAGGCCTTGTACGCGACGGGCTTCTTCAAGGACGTGCGCCTGGAAGTCGAGGGCGATGTCCTGGTCGTATCGGTCGAAGAGCGGCCGGCGATTGCGGGCGTCGATTTCTCCGGCACGAAGGAATTCGACAAGGACCAACTCACCAAGGCGCTCAAGGACATCGGCCTGGGCGAATCGCGCATCTTCGACAAGGCACTGGTCGACCGCGCGGAACAGGAGCTCAAGCGCCAGTATCTCTCCCGGGGCCTGTACGGTGTCCAGATCACGACTACCGTCACGCCGGTGGAGCGCAATCGCGTCAACATCAGCTTTGCGGTGGACGAGGGCGAGGTTTCGCGCATCAAGCAAATCAATATCATCGGCAACAAGGCCTTCAGCGAGAAAGAGCTGCTCGGCCTGCTCAACCTGCGCACGCCCGGCTGGTTCACCTGGTATACCAAGGCCGACCAGTACTCGAAGCAGAAGCTGACCGGCGACATCGAGGCGCTGCGTTCTTTCTACCTGAACCGCGGCTATCTCGAAATGCAGGTCGAGTCCACCCAGGTCTCCATTACGCCCGACAAGCGCGACATCTACATCACCATCAACATCAATGAAGGCGACAAGTTCACCGTCGGCGACGTCAAGCTTGAAGGCGAAATGTTCGGCCGCGACGAAGAACTGCGCAGCCTGCTCGAACTGAAGACCGGGGATGTGTATTCGGGCGAGAAGCTGGCCGAAAGCGTCAAGAAGATTTCCGAGCGCATGGGCAACTTCGGCTATGCGTTCGCCAACGTCAACGCCAACCCCGAAATCAACCGGGACAAGAAAGAGGTCAGCTTCACCGTGCTGATCGACCCCGGCAAGCGCGTCTACGTCCGCCGCATCAG
Source organism: Noviherbaspirillum sp. (assembly GCF_035654295.1). GTDB lineage: Bacteria > Pseudomonadota > Gammaproteobacteria > Burkholderiales > Burkholderiaceae_D > Noviherbaspirillum. Next base: position 3,767 of record NZ_DASRXF010000152.1, read on the forward strand.
CATCGCCGGCAATACCAAGACGCGCGATGAAGTCATCCGCCGCGAGTTCCGGCAGTTCGAAAACTCGTGGTACGACGGCGAGAAAATCCGCCTGTCGCGCGACCGCGTCGATCGCCTCGGTTACTTCAAGGAAGTGAATATCGAAACCCCGGAGGTCCCGGGCACCACCGACCAGGTCGACGTGAGCATGACCGTCGCCGAGAAACCGACCGGCAATATTCTGCTGGGGGCCGGCTTCTCGAGCAGCGAAAAGCTGATGCTGACGGGCTCGATCCAGCAGGCCAACGCATTCGGCAGCGGCAACACCCTCGGCATCGACGTCAATACCAGCCGCCGCAACCGGACGATCGCGCTGTCGCAGACGACGCCTTACTTCACGGATGACGGTGTCAGCCGCAGCTACGAAGTCTTCCTGCGTACGACCCGTCCGCCGGAAGTGAACACCGGCGATTACGTGGTCAAGACGACCGGCGCCAACATCAAGTTCGGCGTTCCCTTCTCGGAAGTCGACACCGTCTTCTTCGGCCTCGGTATCGAACGGACGGAGGTCCAGACCTATACCGGCGTGCCGGGCTTCAATGACAGCCCCGAGCTGTACAAGCGCTATGTCGCCGACTTCGGCAATGGCACGGATGCGACGACGACCAGCTTCCCGCTGACTGCCGCATGGCAACGCGACAGCCGCGACAGCGCCCTCGTGCCTACCGTCGGCCGCTACCAGCGCGTCAATCTTGAAATGGCTCCGGCAGGCAGTCTGAAGTACTACCGTGCGATGTACCAGCACCAGTGGTTCCGCCCGTTGTTCCGTGCGGTAACTCTCGCCCTGAACGGCGAGATCGATTACGGCCGCGGCCTCGGGGGACGCCCGTACCCGATCTTCAAGAACTTCTATGCAGGCGGTATCGGCTCGGTGCGTGGTTACGAGGGTTCCTCGCTCGGCCCGCGCGCCCTGAACGACGACCCGCTGGGCGGCGCATCGCGTATCATCGCCAATGCCGAACTGCAGTTCCCGTTCCCGGGTTCGGGCAATGACAGGACCTTGCGCTGGTTCACGTTCTTCGATGCCGGCAACGTATTCGCCGAAGGCGAGCGGATGAGAGTGTCCGAGCTGCGTTATGCCGTTGGCGCAGGTATCAGCTGGGTATCGCCTATCGGCCCCTTGAAGCTCAGCTACGGCGTGCCGGTGAACTCGAAACCGGGCGACCGCAAGCAGAACTTCCAGTTCCAGCTCGGCACCGGCTTCTGACCGGTCAATGGCACAATGGCATAATGGTAATTTGATCCGCGGAGAATAATCTTGAAGTCTCTCACTACAATGACGCCGCTCAAATGCTTCGTCCTGATCGCGAGCTTCCTGTTGCCGCTGGCAAGCGCACAGGCACAGGAAACATCGAAAGTCGGCTTTGTGAGCACCGAACGAATCTTTCGCGAAGCAGCACCCGCAAAGGCCGCGCAGGCAAAGATCGAACAGGAGTTTTCGAAGCGCGACAAGGAATTGCAGGAAATGGCAAGCCGCCTGAAGTCGATGTCGGACAAGCTCGACAAGGACGCGGCGGTGTTGTCCGAGACGGACCGTATCAGGCGCCAGCGCGAACTGGCCGACCTCGACAAGGACTTCCAGCGCAAGCAGCGCGAATTCCGTGAAGATCTCAATCAGCGCCGCAACGAAGAACTGGCGATCGTCCTGGAGCGTACGAACAAGGTGATCAAGCAAATCGCCGAAGCCGAAAAGTACGACATCGTCTTCCAGGAAGCCGTCTACGCCAGTCCGCGCATCGACATCACGGATAAAGTGCTCAAGGCGCTCAACAAGTAAATTTTCAAAGGGCCGTTATGAGCACTCGGCTGGGTAAATTGGTCGAACGCTTGGGAGGCCAGCTGACTGGCGATGCGGAGATCGAGATCTCCGGCATCGCTCCCCTCGACGCAGCGGATGCGTCGCACATCACCTTCCTCTCCAATCCGAAACTGCGGTCGCAAGCTGCCCAGACCAAGGCAGCGGCGCTGATCCTTTCGCCTGCGGACCTGCCGGCCGTCAGCGCAAGCTACAAGGGTGCCACCGTCGTCACCGACAACCCGTATGCTTACTTCGCCCGGGCGGCGCAGTATTTCGCCGCCTTGCAGGAGATTGCGCCGGCGCCGGGCATCGATCCGAGCGCGAGCGTGCACCCGGACGCGAAGGTCGCGGCGGGCGCAAGCATCGGCCCTCACGTCACGATCGAAGCCGGAGCGGTGATCGCCGACGGCGCGATCGTCGATGCCGGCTGCTTTGTCGGCCGCAATGCGAAGATCGGGGAGGGCACGCATTTCTTTGCGAATGTGTCCTTCCACGCAGGATGCGAAATCGGCAGCCGCGGCATCATTCATTCCGGTGCGGTGATCGGCGCGGACGGGTTCGGCTTTGCCCGCGAGAAGGGGGCCTACATCAAGATTCCGCAGACCGGCCGGGTCGTCATCGGAGATGACGTCGAAATCGGCGCGAACACGACGATCGACCGCGGTGCACTCGCCGATACGATCATCGAGGACGGCGTCAAGCTCGACAACCAGATCCAGATCGGCCACAACTGCCACATCGGTGCACACACGGCAATGGCCGGCTGCGTCGGCGTTGCCGGCAGCGCGAAGATCGGCAAGTATTGCACCTTCGGCGGCGCGGCAATGGTGCTGGGCCACCTCACCATTGTCGACAACGTCCATATTTCGTCGGGCAGCATGGTGTCGCGTTCCATCCTCGAACCGGGACAGTACACCGGTTTTTATCCCCTGGCCAAGAATGCCGAATGGGAAAAATCCGCTGCCATCGTGCGCAATTTGGGAACAATGCGTGAGAAAATCCGCGAGCTCGAAAAAACCATCAAGTCGCTTACTGAAAAAAAGTAATGAAAACCCTCGATATCAATCAGATCAAAGAATATCTCCCGCATCGCTATCCGCTGCTGCTGGTCGACCGTGTGCTGGAGTGGGAATCCGGCAAGACGATCACCGCCATCAAGAATGTCACGGTTAACGAAGAATTCTTCAACGGGCATTTCCCGCACAAGCCGGTGATGCCTGGCGTGTTGATGATCGAGGCGCTCGCACAGACGGCGGCGTTGCTGTCGTTCTTGACCATGGGACAGAAACCCGATGAAAACAGCGTGGTCTACTTCGTCGGTATCGACGGCGCGCGTTTCAAGCGCCCGGTCGAGCCGGGAGACCAGCTCAGGATGCAGGTCGAAATCCTGCGCCAGTCGCGCGGCATTTGGAAATACAAGGCGCAGGCGACCGTCGACGGCCAGGTGGCGGTCGAAGCGGAACTGATGTGCACCATGCGCAGCGCGGCAGACGCCAGCCAGCCAGCGGGGCAGTAATGACAGTTATCCATCCCACCGCGATTGTCGATTCCAACGCGGAACTCGATGATTCGGTCGAAGTAGGCGCGTATTCGATCATCGGGCCGAACGTCAGGATCGGCGCGCGCACGAAGATCGGGCCGCACGTCGTCATCGATGGACATACCACCATCGGCTGCGACAATCGCTTCCTGCAGTTTTCCTCGATCGGCGGCCCGCCTCAGGACAAGAAATATGCGGGCGAGCCGACGCGGCTGGAAATCGGCGACCGGAACATGGTGCGCGAGTTCTGCACGTTCAACCTGGGCACTGCCCAGGATGAAGGCGTCACCCGCCTTGGCAATGACAACTGGGTCATGGCCTACGTGCACCTTGCACATGACGTCCAGGTCGGCAACAACACCATCTTTGCGAATAACGCCGCGCTGGCGGGGCATGTCCACGTCGGCGACTGGGTGATCCTGGGCGGATTCTCGAATGTCCACCAGTTCTGCAAGATCGGCGCGCACGCGATGCTCGGGATGAGCACCAGCCTCACCCAGGACGTGCCGCCGTTCGTCATGCTCAACGGAAATCCCGCTGCCGCGCACGGCATCAATGTCGAGGGTCTGAAGCGTCGCGGTTTTTCGCGCGAGCAGATCGGCGACATCCGCAATGCCTACAAGCTGATCTACAAGTCCGGCCTCACGCTCGAAGAAGCCAAGGCGGCGCTGGCCAAGGCCGAGGCCGACGCTCCGGATTCGGCCATCTACATCCGCATGATGCGCGATTTTCTCGACGCGACCACCCGTGGCATCGTCCGCTGAGCTTTCCATTGCCATGGTCGCCGGCGAGAGCTCGGGCGACCTGCTGGCAAGCCGCCTGCTGTCGGGCCTGCGTCCGCAGCTCCCCGAGGCACGCATCCACGGGATCGGCGGGCAGAAGATGGCAGCCTACGGCTTCCAGAGCCATTGGCCGATGGAGAAGCTGTCGGTGCGCGGCCTGTTCGAGGTCCTCGCGCACTACCGCGAAATCAAGGGCATACAAAACACCCTGCGCGACATGCTGCTGGCCGACAGGCCGGCCGCCTTCATCGGGGTGGATGCGCCCGACTTCAATTTCGGCCTCGAGGCGCCGCTGAAGCAGGCCGGCATCCCGACCATGCATTTCATCAGCCCATCGATCTGGGCGTGGCGCGGCGGGCGTATCAAGAAGATTGCCCGCGCCGTCTCGCACATGCTGGTCGTGTTCCCGTTCGAGGAAGAGATCTATCGCAAGGCGGGCATCCCTGTCTCCTATGTCGGCTATCCGCTTGCCGAGGTCATCCCGATGGTACCGGACACTGCGGCTGCCCGCGCGGCACTCGGCTTGCCGGCGGACGGCAAGATCGTGGCCATCCTCCCCGGCAGCCGCATGTCGGAGCTGAAGTACAACACCGTGGCCTTCATCGAGGCAGCGAAGCGGCTGGTCAGCCGTGATCCGTCCATCCGCATCGTAGTGCCGATGGCGGGCGAAAGGCAGCGCGCCTACTTCACCGAACTCGTGAGCAACGCAGGGCTGCAGGAGGTTCCGCTGGAATTGCTCTCCGGCCGCTCGCACGAGGCGATCGCCGCCGCCGATGCTGTGCTTGTCGCCTCCGGCACGGCGACGCTGGAGGTGGCCTTGTTCAAGAAGCCGATGGTGATTGCGTACAAGATGATGCGCGCGTCGTGGGAGATCCTGCGGCACATGGGGTACCAGCCCTGGGTCGGCCTGCCGAATATCCTCGCGCGGGATTTCGTGGTGCCCGAGTTGCTCCAGGATGCCGCGACGCCCGAGGCGCTGGCCGGTGCGCTCTGGACGCAATTGACCGACGAACCCCTGCGCGCACGCCTGCACCAGCGTTTCACCGAGATGCACCACAGCCTGCTGCGCGACACCGCGCGCGAAAGCGCCCAGGCAGTCATGCAGCTGATCGGCAGGAGCGCGGCATGAGCCATGAAAGCCTTGCGCTGTTCTCGCATGACGACGAGCTGATCTGCGGTGTCGACGAAGCGGGCCGCGGCCCGCTCGCCGGAGCGGTGTTTGCGGCGGCGGTCATCCTCGATCCAGCCCGGCCAATCGATGGGCTGCGCGACTCGAAAAAGCTGACCGAGGCACGGCGCAACGAACTCGCGGAACAGATCAAGGAGCGGTCGCTGGCGTGGTCGATCGCTTTCTGTTCGGAGACGGAAATCGATACGCTTAACATCCTGCAAGCGTCCATGCTGGCGATGCGCCGGGCGGTCGAGGGATTGAACCCTGCGCCGACACTGGCGCTGATCGACGGCAACCGGTGCCCGGTCATGCGGGTGCGGTCGGAAGCCATCGTGAAAGGGGATGACACGGTCGCATCCATCTCGGCCGCTTCCATCCTGGCGAAGACCGCGCGCGACGCGGCGCTGATGAAGCTGCATGAGCAGTTCCCGCATTACGCCTTCGACCAGCACAAGGGCTATCCGACCCCATTGCACCTCGAACGGCTGCAACTGCACGGCGTCTCGCCGGTGCATCGCAAATCGTATGCGCCGGTACGCGCGCTCCTGGAGGGCGCCGGCATGCAGGTGATCAAGTGAAGGCAATTACCTCGCGCGACAATCCTTTCTACAAGGAGCTGAAGCAGCTGGCGACCAGTTCACAGGCGCGGCGCAAGGCCGGGCGGTCTTTGCTGGACGGCGTGCACCTCTGCCAGGCCTATCTGGAGCAGGTCGGAAGGCCGGCGTTCTGTGTCGTGAGCGAAGGCTCGGATGCACATGCCGAAGTCCGGCAGATCGCGCATTCGTGCGACGCGGCGCGGGTGCCGTGCATTTCCCTGCCCGAGTCGCTGTACCAGGCGATCAGCCAGGTGGAGCACGGCGTCGGCCTGCTGTTTGTCGTGGATACGCCGGATGCAGCTCCGCCGGCGGTCCTGACGGAGTCGGCCGTTCTCCTCGACGGCCTGCAGGACCCAGGCAACCTCGGCTCCATCCTGCGCTCGGCAGCCGCAGCCGGGATCCGGCAAGTGGTGTGCAGCAAGGGAACCGTGTTCTCCTGGTCGCCGAAGGTGTTGAGGGCTGGGATGGGGGCGCATTTCGCGCTGCAGATCGCGGAAAATGCCGATCTTGCAAGCCTGATCCGGACGTCCCGGATTCCTGTCCTTGCGACCAGTTCACATGCCAGCCGGCGGATCTACGATATCGATCTCGCGAAGCCGGTTGCCTGGTTGTTCGGTCATGAAGGGCAGGGCGTCTCGGAGGAACTGCTCTCGCTGGCATCGGAGCGCGTATCCATCCCCCACCTGGGGCCGATGGAGTCCCTCAATGTGGCGGCGAGTGCCGCCGTATGCCTGTTCGAACAGGTCAGGCAGCGCACGAGTTAGCAACACTTCAGGGGTGTTTCAGGCCCCCTTGTCCTGCAAACAGGCGGGATTGCACTCCTGGTAGACCAGGCCGGGTTCAAGGCAGCGTTCGTCGGCTTCCAGGCGCATGCCGGAATCGGGAGGGCAAACGCGGTCGAACTGATACGTCCGGCCGTGGATGACCGCGTAGCGGAAAATCTCTGTATCGCGGTAAGTGCCGATCAATTCCTCGACGCGTTCCGGGCGATCGAACGGTAACGGCCCGTTCGGCGCCAACATGTTCCTGCCGTTGGGAACCAAGCCCATGGATTCGATATCCGATTCGACATGGCCCAGGCCTTCCTTCAGCGCCCAGAAGAAAAACAGCAAGCCGGCCCAGCAAACGAGCTCTAGCAGCACGAGATCCATAACGACTCCTCCATCGTCTACTCTCTTTATAATCGATTCGCAAGACGAATGTAAGTTTCGTGTAAGGATTTGAATTTTTCCCGTTTGTCCTGTTTTGTTGGCAATCAAACAAAAAGCGCGGCACCGGGGTCACCGCTGCCGCGCCGGGGCGTGCCGGGAAGGGGTTTTCAGTAAGCCCGTTTGTCCGACTTGATCTCTTGCAGGATCATGGTTGCGATTTCTTCGATGGATTTCGCCGTCGACGACATCCAGCGGATACCCTCGCGCCGCATCATCTTCTCCGCCTCGTTGATCTCATAGCGGCAATTTTCCAGGCTCGCGTATTTGCTGCCGGGGCGGCGTTCGTTGCGCACTTCGGAGAGCCGGTCGGGGGCGATCGACAGTCCGAACAGCTTTTTCCGGAATGCGGTCAGCCCGCTTGGCAGTCTTCCGCGCTCGAAATCTTCGGGGATCAGCGGGTAATTCGCCGCCTTGATACCGTATTGCATGGCCAGATACAGGCTGGTCGGCGTTTTGCCGGATCGCGACACACCCACGAGAATCACATCCGCCGCGGCCAGGTTCTGGTCGGACTGGCCGTCATCGTGGGCCAGCGAAAAGTTGATCGCTTCAATCCGGTTCCGGTAATCCTCGGAGTCGGCAATGTTGTGGCTGCGGCCGATGGTATGGGTCGACTTCACACCGAGTTCCTGCTCCAGCGGCTCGACGAAGGTCTGGATGAGGTCCATGTGCATGCCCTTGGACTGGCGCACCACGGAGGAAAGTTCGGCCTTGACCAGAGTGGAAAACACGATCGGGCGTTTGCCGTCGTGCTCGCAGGCGTCGTTGATTTCTCGAACCGCTTCATACGCCTTGTCCAGCGTGTCGATGAAAGGCAGGCGGACCTGCTTGAAACGGAGTTCGAACTGGGTGAGCACAGAATGCCCGAAAGTTTCCGCGGTGATCCCGGTACCATCGGAAACGAAAAATACCGTGCGGTCGGCCGGCGGCAAGAGGTGGGCAGGCAAGTCTGGCATAATGTTGACTAACTATAAATCGTGAAAAGTTGTATCGGCAAGTTGCGGTCGCACACTGTAGAATGGCGAGCAATTTATGACACAACGCGCCCCTGAAGAATAACAAAAAGAACGTGGCAGCGAAGGCACATATGCAGATTTCCCATCATCAAAATAGGTGTAGTTATGTCCAACGCAGTACCGACCGGGGCGACCCAGGGGGCTACGTACGTAGCATCTTTTGAAAACCTGAGAATGACGGACGTCGAGTCCGTCGGCGGCAAGAATGCGTCGCTCGGCGAGATGATCAGCCAGCTGGCTGGCGCCGGCGTGCGTGTTCCCGGGGGCTTTGCCACCACCGCTCAGGCATTCCGCGATTTCCTTTCCCATACCGCTGCGGGTGGTGCTTCGCTCGCTCAGCGCATCGCCGACCGCCTGGCGACGCTGAACGTCGATGACGTCCGCGCACTGGCGCAGGCCGGCGCCGAGATCCGTCAGTGGATCATCGACACACCGTTCCAGCCGCGGCTGGAACAGGAAATCCGCGAGTTTTACCAGCGCCTCGTGGCCGATTCCGCGGCCGAGGTGTCGTTCGCCGTCCGCTCGTCGGCCACTGCCGAAGACTTGCCCGATGCGTCCTTTGCCGGTCAGCAGGAAACCTTCCTGAACGTGGTCGGCATCGACAACGTGCTCGAAGCGATCAAGCACGTGTTCGCGTCGCTCTATAACGACCGCGCGATTTCCTACCGCGTCCACAAAGGGTTCACGCACGCGGAAGTGGCGCTGTCGGCGGGAGTGCAGCGCATGGTGCGCTCGGATGTCGGCGCTGCCGGCGTGATGTTTACCATCGATACGGAATCCGGCTTCAAGGATGTGGTTTTCGTCACGTCCAGCTATGGCCTCGGCGAAACCGTGGTGCAGGGCGCGGTCAACCCGGACGAGTTCTATGTCCACAAGCCGATGCTCGAGCAGGGCAAGATGCCGATCATCCGCCGCAACATCGGCTCCAAGCTGATCAAGATGGAGTTCACCGGCGAAGCCAAGGCCGGCCGTTCCGTGAAGACGGTCGATGTGCCGATCGAACTGCGCAACCGCTATTCCCTGAATGACCAGGAAATCGTCGAACTGGCGAAGTACGCGGTCATCATCGAGAAGCACTATGGCCGCCCGATGGACATCGAATGGGGCAAGGATGGCCGCGACGGCAAGCTGTACATCCTGCAGGCCCGTCCGGAGACCGTGAAGTCCCAGCAGAAATCCACCGATGCCCAGCAGCGCTTCAAGCTCAAGGGCAGCGGCACCGTCCTCGCATCCGGCCGCGCGATCGGGCAGAAGATCGGCGCCGGCCCGGTCCGCGTAATCCATGATCCGTCCGAAATGGAGCGCGTGCAGCCGGGCGACGTGCTGGTGGCCGACATGACCGATCCCAACTGGGAACCGGTGATGAAGCGCGCCTCCGCGATCGTGACCAACCGCGGCGGACGCACCTGCCACGCGGCGATCATCGCGCGCGAACTCGGTGTGCCGGCAGTCGTGGGCTGCGGCAATGCGACCGACATGCTCAAGGATGGCACGCTGGTGACGGTTTCCTGCGCCGAAGGCGATGAAGGCAAGATCTACGACGGCCTGCTGGAGACCGAAGTGACCGAAGTGTCGCGCGGCGAACTGCCGGAACTGCCCTTGAAGATCATGATGAACGTCGGCAATCCGCAATTGGCCTTCGATTTTCAGTCGATTCCGAACGGCGGTGTCGGACTGGCGCGTCTGGAGTTCATCATCAACAACAACATCGGCGTGCATCCGAAGGCGATACTGGAATATCCGGGCGTCGAATCCGACCTGAAGAAGGCGGTCGAGTCGGTCGCGCGCGGCCATGCATCGCCGCGCGCCTTCTACGTCGACAAGCTGGCGGAGGGCATCGCAACCATCGCCGCCGCGTTCTGGCCGAAGCCGGTCATCGTCCGCCTGTCCGACTTCAAGTCGAACGAGTACAAGAAGCTGATCGGCGGCTCGCGCTACGAGCCGGACGAGGAAAACCCGATGCTCGGCTTCCGCGGCGCGGCGCGTTATCTTGCTGCCGACTTCGCCGAAGCGTTCGAGATGGAATGCCAGGCCATGAAGCGCGTGCGCAACGACATGGGCCTGACCAACGTCGAGATCATGGTGCCTTTCGTCCGTACGCTGGGCCAGGCCGAGAAGGTAGTCAACCTGCTCGCGAAGAACGGCCTGAAGCGCGGCGAGAACGGCCTGCGCCTGATCATGATGTGCGAAGTGCCGTCCAACGCGATCCTTGCCGAGCAGTTCCTGCAGTACTTCGATGGCTTCTCGATCGGTTCCAACGACCTGACGCAGCTCACGCTCGGCCTGGACCGCGACTCCGGCATGGAATTGCTGGCGGCGGATTTCGACGAGCGTGACGAGGCGGTTCGCGCATTACTGTCCAAGGCTATCGCAGCCTGCCGTGCCCAGGGCAAGTACATCGGCATCTGCGGCCAGGGGCCGTCCGACCATCCGGACTTTGCAGAGTGGCTCATGAAGGAGGGTATTGCCTCGATTTCGCTGAACCCGGACACGGTAATCGATACCTGGCAGAAGCTCGCTTCGGCAACGTAAAGGCCTCGCTTGCATCGGAAACCTGTTTCAGATTGAAAAAGCTGTTGTAAGTCGGCAAAAAGCTGAGCTGAAACATTTGAAGCACCGGGGTTTTCGATTAGACTTGAGCCAACTTGTCGCCGAACAATAACCAACAAAAACAGCAGTACCTCTGTATTGCGCCCCCGTCGCCTGCCGGCTGCGGGGGCTTTTTATTTTCCGGACACGGATGAGGGGAAACCGGAGCGCATGATGACGGATTGGATCGCCTGGTTCGCGCTAGCGGGCATACTCGTTGTGCTGGAGATGTTCACCGGCACCTTCTATCTGCTGATGGTGGCCATCGGTTTTGCTGCGGGCGGGGTGGCGGCGCTTGCCGGCGCAGGCGTGGCGCTGCAACTGGTCGTCGCGGCACTTGCCGGCGTCATTGCAACCTATGGACTTCGCCGCAGCAGGTGGGGTAAAACGGCGAAGCGGGATGCGCAGCGCGACCCGAACGTGAACCTGGATATCGGCCAGATGCTGCTGGTCGAGGAGTGGTCGGAGGCGAATGGCGGTGCGCAGACTGCGCGCGCGATGTACCGCGGCGCCATGTGGGATGTAGAGCTCGAAGCAGGGAGCGCCGGAAGGCCGGGCAGGTACGTCATCCGCGAGGTGCGCGGCAACCGCCTGGTGGTTGCGGAAGCAGGGTCGGTCAATCAATAAGAACGGAGGGCAGCATGGAGTTTGGATTCGGCAGCGTCAGTCTGGTGCTATTCATCATCGCCGTCGTTTTTGTCGTCAAGACGATCAACGTCGTGCCGCAGCAGAATGCCTGGGTCGTGGAGCGACTGGGCAAGTACCACGCAACCCTCGGGCCCGGGCTCAATATCGTCCTGCCTTTCATCGACCGCGTCGCCTACAAGCATTCACTGAAGGAAATCCCGCTGGATGTGCCCAGCCAGGTCTGCATCACCAAGGACAATACCCAGTTGCAGGTGGACGGCATCCTGTACTTCCAGGTGACGGACGCGATGCGCGCCTCCTACGGTTCCTCGAACTACATTGCGGCCATCACGCAACTGGCGCAGACAACCCTGCGCTCGGTCATCGGCCGCATGGAGCTGGACAAGACCTTCGAGGAGCGCGACCACATCAACCGCGCCATCGTCTCCGCGATCGACGAATCGGCCGCGAATTGGGGTGTGAAGGTGCTGCGCTACGAAATCAAGGACCTGACCCCGCCGAAGGAGATCCTGCATGCCATGCAGGCGCAGATCACGGCGGAACGCGAGAAGCGCGCATTGATCGCCGCGTCGGAAGGGCGCAAACAGGAACAGATCAACATCGCCAACGGCGAGCGCGAGGCCGCGATCGCGAAATCCGAGGGCGACAAGCAGGCCGCCATCAATCGCGCCCAGGGCCAGGCTGCTGCCATCCTGGCTATCGCAGAAGCAAGTGCGGAAGCGCTGCGCAAGACCGCCGCCGCGATCCGTGAACCGGGCGGCGCGGACGCGGTCAACCTGAAAGTTGCCGAGCAATACGTGGGCGCGTTTTCACAGCTCGCCAAGACGAACAATTCGCTGATCGTGCCTGCCAACCTGAGCGATATCAGCGGGTTGATCGCCAGCGCGATGCAGGTGGTGAAAACGCAGAAGGATGCTTGAGGGATACGCGGGGAAGTTACCTGTCGCTTAGCGGCGGTGCTGTTTCATGATTGATTGCTGTTCGCGCTGCCAGTCGCGCTGCTTTTCGCTTTCCCGCTTGTCGTGCTGTTTCTTGCCTTTCGCGAGGCCGACTTCGCATTTGATGCGGCCCTTCGTGTAGTGCAGGTTCAGCGGGACGAGCGTGTAGCCGGCGCGTTCGACCTTGCCGATGAGTTTCTTGATTTCCTCGGCGTTGAGCAGCAGCTTGCGCGTGCGGACAGGGTCGGGATTGACGTGCGTGGATGCGGTAGGCAGCGCGCTGATGTGCGCGCCGAAGAGAAAGACTTCTCCCTGGCGGACGATGACGTAGGCTTCCTTGAGTTGTACGCGTCCCGCGCGGATCGCCTTGACTTCCCATCCCTGCAGCACCATGCCGGCTTCGTAGCGCTCCTCGATGAAGTAATCATGGAAGGCTTTTTTATTATCAACAATGGTCATGAATGTGGGAAACAGATCCGGTCAGTTAAAATTCAGCCCTCTATTCTAACAAACGGATAATTTGCAATGGCTGTCGTTCACAAGTCGGTATTGCTTGGGTACAGCGCGGAACAGATGTTCGCGCTGGTCGACAATATCGAGGACTATCCGAAATTTCTTCCCTGGTGCGGCGGGACGGAAGTGCGCGAGCGCCAGGGCGACAAGGTCGTCGCCACGCTGAAGATCAACTATCACGGCGTCAAGCAGACATTCTCGACCGAGAACGTACATATCCGCCCGACCTCGATCACCATGACCTTGCTGGAAGGACCGTTCAAGCACCTGCACGGCACCTGGACATTCAAGGCGCTGCGCGCGGACGCGTGCAAGATCGATTTCGAGCTGCATTACGAGTTTTCGAGCCGCGTCCTGGAGCAGGTTATCGGACCGGTGTTCAGCATGATCGCCAACAGCTTCGTAGATTCCTTCTGCAAGCGTGCGGAGACGGTCTATGGCTGAGATCGCCGTGCAGGTATGTTATGCGCGCCCGGACCTGCAGATCCTGCGCGACCTGAAGGTGGAAGAGGGTACGACCATCCGGACGGCGATCGAGCAGAGCGGGCTGCTGAACGAGGTGCGCGAAATCGATCTCGCACAGTGCCGCGTCGGTGTGTTCGGAAAGCTCAGGGAGCTGGACTCCGTTCTCCGCGAACGCGAGCGGATCGAGATTTATCGCAGCCTGATCGCTGATCCGAAGGAGTCGCGGCGCAAGCGCGCCGAAAAGAAAGAGAGCAAAGCCCGGTAAAAGCCGGGCCGGCCTACTTGCATCCCGCGAGCGCGCGCCTGGTCGCGGCCGATTCCTGCGCGCGTTGTTCGTCTGACAAGAATGACCTCTCCCCGTTGCTGTCCGTGCGCACGATGCGTTGACCCGAATCGAGCGTCCTCTGGTACTCGCGGGCACGTTCACAGTTCCTTGCATTTTCCGCCACGCGGGTCGCTTCCTCAGCGGCCTTCTTTTCCTTGTCGGCCTGTTCCTGCCTCCGCTTGCGGAATTCGGCATTCTTCTCGGCGAGCGTGGGCTCGGCCCTTGCGGGCGCGGATGCCTGCTGTTCCGTCACGTCCTGCTGCTGTTCCTGCTGCACCCTCGCGCCGGGCTGCTTCAGGATGCGGCCGGACGGCACCGAAGCCGGTGGCGGCATGTCCGAGAATTGCTTCGTTCCTCTCTCGTCCAGCCAGACGTACTGGGCGGCCGCCGTCGCGGGCATGATCAATATGGCAAGTGCGGCTTGGGCCAGCAGGTTCTGCAACGGGGCGCGCTTCATTGGAATCCTTCGCGTTCGGGGGACAGGAGGATTTCGCCATGCTTTGTCCGGACTGTCAACGAAACGGCCTCTGCGCCGTTCCCGGATTGCATCGAAAAACGACGTACTGGATCGATTACTGTATAATCCGCTTTTGCGCCTATAGGAATCACTATGCGTCTACTCCAGAAAGCACTCACGTTCGATGATGTGCTGCTCGTTCCGGCACATTCGGACATCCTCCCCAAAGACACCTCCCTGAAAACGCGCCTGTCGCGCAATATCACGTTGAACATTCCGCTGTTGTCGGCGGCGATGGATACCGTGACCGAGGCGCGCCTGGCAATCGCGATGGCGCAGGAGGGCGGCATTGGCATCGTCCACAAGAACCTCAAGCCGAAGGACCAGGCGCGGGAAGTGGCGAAAGTGAAGCGCTTCGAGTCCGGCGTGCTGCGCGACCCGATCACCATCCCCCCGACGATGCGCATCCGCGACGTGATTGCCCTGCGCGAGCAGCACGGCATCAGCGGCTTCCCGGTGGTGGAGGGCAAGACCGTGGTCGGCATCATCACCAACCGCGACCTGCGCTTCGAAGAGGACCTGGACGCAGAGGTGCGCGCCAAGATGACGCCGCGCGAGAAACTGGTGTTCGTGAACGAGGGCGCCGACCTCGCGGAGGCCAAGCGCCTCATGAACAAGCACCGCCTGGAGCGCGTGCTGGTGGTGAACGGCGATTTCGATCTGCGCGGCCTGATCACCGTGAAGGATATCCAGAAGGCGACCGAACACCCGAACGCTTCCAAGGACGAGCACGGCAAGCTGCGCGTCGGCGCGGCAGTGGGCGTGGGCCCGGATAACGACGAGCGCATCGACCTGCTGGTGAAGGCCGGCGTGGACGTGATCGTGGTCGATACCGCGCACGGCCACTCCAAGGGTGTGCTGGACCGCGTCAAATGGGTGAAGACGAATTATCCGCATGTTGACGTCATCGGCGGCAACATCGCGACGGCAGCCGCAGCGATCGCGCTGGCCGAACATGGCGCGGACGGCGTGAAGGTCGGCATCGGCCCCGGCTCGATCTGCACCACGCGTATCGTGGCAGGCGTCGGCGTTCCCCAGATCACCGCGATCTCGAATGTCGCGGAGGCGCTCAAGGGTACCGGCATTCCCTGCATCGCCGACGGCGGCATCCGCTTCTCGGGCGATATCTCCAAGGCACTCGCCGCCGGCGCATCGAGCGTCATGATGGGCAGCATGTTTGCCGGCACCGAAGAGGCGCCGGGCGAAGTCATCCTCTACCAGGGCCGCTCGTACAAGTCGTATCGCGGCATGGGCAGCCTGGGTGCGATGTCGGAAGGTTCGGCCGACCGCTACTTCCAGGATTCCGCCAACAATGCGGACAAGCTGGTCCCCGAAGGCATCGAAGGCCGCGTTCCCTACAAGGGCAGCGTGCTGGCCATCATTTACCAGCTCGTGGGCGGGGTTCGCTCCTCGATGGGCTATTGCGGTTGCGCCACCATCGACGAACTGCGCGAGAAGGCTGAATTCGTGGAAATCACCTCGGCAGGCATGCGCGAATCGCATGTTCACGACGTGCAGATCACGAAAGAGGCGCCGAACTACCGTGCGGACTGACCGGTCCCGCACCTGTGCCGAAGGATCGCGTCGATGACGGCTGACAGCAGCGGGCGTAACGAGACGACGGCGCCCGCTGGCCAGCCGGAGGTTTCGTTCGGCGAAGACAACGAGCAGCTGCAGCGCATCCGCCGCCTGGGCAAGAAGCTGTTTGGCGTCGCGAATTGCGTCGTTGTCATCGGCGACGCACCGAAGGCGCCGGCAACCGGATCGATGAACGATATCGAGACCGCGTTCTGCCTCGATATCGGGGCATCGGAAGGCGCGGTGGCGGTGCTGGACACTAGCGCCCACCGGGCGATCGGGCAGCACCGGCATGTGGCGGGCAAGCCCTATATCCGGTTCTTCGCTTCGCATCCCGTCTATGCCCCGGACAAGGCACTCGCAGGGCGGGTCTGCCTGGTCGATTACACCCCGCGGCCGGCGTTCCGGGAGGGCGACAGGCAAACGCTTGCCGACCTGGCCGCACTGGTCGAGCGCGAGCTCGAGCTGCACTCGGTCAATGCCTCCCAGCTGGACCTGCAGAAAAAAAACAAGAACCTGCGCCGGAAATCGCTGATCGATCCCTTGATCGGGACGTGGAACCGCGGCGCGATCATGCGCATCCTGACCATCGAGGCCGTCCGTTGCGACAAGGCGGGCGTGCCGCTGTCGCTGATCGTCGTGGACCTCGACTTTTTCAAGAAGATCAACGACACCTACGGCCATCCCGCCGGCGATGCGGTTCTCGTCAAGGTCGCCAGCCGGCTGCGTTCCTGCATCCGGCCGCAGGAAGCGCTCGGGCGTTACGGCGGCGAAGAGTTCCTGATCGTCTTGCCGGGCTCTTCGCACAAGACGGCGATGGCGGTGGCAGAGCGCATGCGCGCGGCGGTCGCGGCGCAACCGGAGGTCGTCAACGGGGCGTCGCTGAACCTGACCATGAGCGCAGGCATCGCCTCCACCGATGTCTTCCCGACGGCGACCACCGAAGAATTGATCAGCAAGGCCGACATGGCGTTGTATGCGGCGAAAGATGCGGGACGCAACCGCGTCATCAACGCGACACCAGATTTATCCTGATAGCAGAAGCCCATCCATGCACTCCAAAATTCTCATTCTCGATTTCGGTTCACAGGTTACCCAGCTGATCGCGCGGCGCGTTCGCGAGGCCGGCGTCTTCTCCGAGGTCTTTCCCTACGACGTCAGCGACGATTTCATCCGCAGCTACGGTGCCGCCGGCATCATCCTCTCCGGAGGCCCGAATTCGGTGACCGAAGGCGATACACCGCGCGCGCCCAAGGCCGTGTTCGAGGCCGGCGTGCCGGTCCTGGGCATCTGCTACGGCATGCAGACGATGGCCGAACAGCTCGGCGGCAAGGTCGAGATGGGCAAGGTGCGCGAGTTCGGCTATGCCGAGGTTCGGGCGCGCGGCCATACCTCGCTGCTGAAGGGCATCAGCGACTTCGTGACCGATGAAGGCCACGGCATGCTGAAGGTGTGGATGAGCCACGGCGACAAGATCATCGAGATGCCGCCCGGCTTCAAGCTGATGGCATCGACCGACAACTGCCCGATCGCCGCGATGGCGAACGAGGAGCGCAAGTGGTACGCCGTCCAGTTCCACCCGGAAGTGACGCACACCGTGCAGGGCAAGGCCATCCTCGGCCGCTTTGTGCACGAGATCTGCGGCTGCAAGTCGGACTGGAACATGCCAGACTACATCTCCGAGGCCGTCGAGGCGATCCGCAAGCAGGTGGGCGATGAGGAAGTCATCCTCGGCCTGTCCGGCGGCGTCGACAGCAGCGTCGCGGCGGCACTGATCCATCGCGCCATCGGCGACCAGCTGACCTGCGTGTTCGTGGACCACGGCCTGCTGCGCCTGAACGAAGGCGAGATGGTCATGAACATGTTCGGCAAGAACCTCGGCGTGAAAGTGGTCCATGTGGACGCCACCGAACAGTTCATGGGCAAGCTGGCCGGCGTCACCGATCCGGAAGCGAAACGCAAGATCATCGGTCGCGAGTTCGTGGAAGTCTTCCAGGCCGAAGCAGGCAAGCTGAAGAATGCGAAGTGGCTGGCGCAGGGCACGATTTACCCCGACGTCATCGAGAGCGCCGGCAAGGGCAAGAAAACCGCGCACACCATCAAGAGCCACCACAACGTGGGCGGACTGCCGGAAACCCTGAACCTGAAACTGCTGGAGCCGCTGCGCGAACTGTTCAAGGACGAAGTGCGCGAGCTCGGCGTGGCGCTCGGACTGCCGCACGACATGGTATACCGCCATCCCTTCCCGGGCCCCGGCCTTGGCGTTCGCATCCTTGGCGAGGTCAAGAAGGAGTATGCGGACCTGCTGCGCCGTGCGGATGCGATCTTCATCGAGGAACTGCGCGCCGCTACCGATGCGGAAGGCCGCTCCTGGTACGACAAGACCAGCCAGGCCTTCGCCGTCTTCCTGCCGGTGAAGTCGGTGGGCGTGATGGGCGACGGACGCACCTACGATTACGTGGTTGCCTTGCGCGCTGTCCAGACGCAGGATTTCATGACCGCGCACTGGGCGCACCTGCCGCACGACCTGCTGGGCAAGGTGTCCAATCGCATCATCAACGAAGTGCGCGGACTCAACCGCGTCGTGTACGACATCTCGGGCAAGCCGCCCGCGACGATCGAGTGGGAATAAGCATTCCCGCCCCGGCCGGCGGCCGGGCTTGAACTGAATGGGAAGATGCCGTGCGCGGATGCAGGTCCGCGGCACGGCGTGCGGCATGGGCCGCTCCCGGCATCAGGAAACGCAAATTGACTTACAGCGTTAAAGAAATCTTCTACACCTTGCAGGGTGAAGGAACCCATGCGGGGCGTCCCGCCGTGTTCTGCCGCTTCGCCGGCTGCAATCTTTGGACAGGCAGGGAGAGCGATCGCGCCTCGGCCATCTGCAAGTTCTGCGATACGGACTTCGTGGGCACCGATGGCGAGCGCGGCGGCAAGTTCGCCGGCAGCGAAGCTCTTGCCCGCGTGATCGACTCCTTGTGGCCGGCATCCTACGCCCGGAGCAAGTTCGTCGTCTTCACCGGCGGCGAACCGCTGCTGCAGCTCGACGAAGCACTCATCGCCAGCATGCATGCGCGCGGATTCGAGATCGCGATCGAAACCAACGGCACCATCGCCGTCCCCCCGGGCGTGGACTGGATATGCGTGAGCCCGAAGGTAGGCTCCGAGCTTGTCGTGCATAGAGGCAACGAACTCAAGGTCGTGATCCCGCAGGCAAACCAGGACATTGCGCAGTACGAGGCGCTCGACTTCGAGCACTTTTACCTGCAGCCGATGGATGGGCCGGACGCGCAGCGCAATACCCGCCTCGCGATCGAAACGTGCCGCAACAACCCGAAGTGGAAACTGAGCCTGCAAACACACAAACTGCTGCAAATACCCTGAATACCATGCTGACCATCACCCGCAAGCTCGAATTCGACGCCGGCCACCGGATTCCCGACCACAAGAGCCAATGCCGCAACCTGCACGGCCACCGTTACACGCTGGAGATCACGCTCGTGGGCGACATCGTCCGCGAAGAGGGCAGCTCCGACAACGGCATGATCATGGACTTTTCCGACGTGAAGGCGCTGGCCAAGCAGCACCTCGTCGACGTCTGGGACCACGCCTTCCTTGCCTATGCGAAGGACACCGTGGTGCGCGAGTTCCTCGAAAGCCTCCCGGGGCACAAGACCGTGATCATCGACAGCATCCCCACCGTGGAAAACCTCGCACGGACCGCGTTCAACATCCTGCGCGCCGCCTACAAAGACCATTACGGCACCGGATTGCGCCTGCACAAGCTGGTTCTGCACGAGACCCCCAACTGCTGGGCGGAGATCACCGCCGATGAATGAGCTGCCCGACACCATCTACATGCAGCAGGCGATTTCCCAGGCGCATAACGCGTGGGCGCTGGGAGAGGTGCCTGTCGGCGCTGTGTTGGTGAAGGACGGACAGGTTGTGGCCACCGGCTTCAACCAGCCGATCGGGACGCATGACCCCACAGCGCACGCCGAAATCATGGCCCTGCGTGCCGCCGCGGAAATTCTCGGCAACTACCGGCTGCCCGGCTGCGAACTCTATGTGACGCTCGAACCCTGCGTCATGTGTGCCGGCGCAATGATGCATGCCCGGCTGGCAAGAGTCGTCTTTGGTGCGCCCGACCCGAAAACGGGCGCCTGCGGTTCGGTGGTCAATCTTTTCGAGCAGGAAAAGCTGAATCACCACACCGAGGTCACCGGCGGCGTGATGGCCGAGGAATGCGGCGCGTTGCTGAAGGAGTTTTTTGCCGAGCGCCGCCGCGCCGCGCAGCGGCTCATGGACCAGGCAGTCGGCACCCGGCAGGAATAACGGGAAATTTTTCCACCGGCGCGTGCTGAAATTACATGCTTGCCGCAACAAGGCGGGCGCCAGCCGGTAAAAACGTCTCGGCACGGCACTTGCAGCTTCCCCGGACTGCTGCACCGGGCGAATGCAGCAGTAAAGCAATCACCGCGAAGGAATACCCTTGCCATTCACAGAAGCAAACGGCATCAAGCTGGCCTATGACGTACAGGGCGACCCGGACGGGGAGCCTGTTCTGCTCATCGCCGGCCTGGGCCTGCAATCCATTTCATGGCCCGAGGCCTTCTGCAAAGGATTGACCGACCAGGGTTTCCGTGTCATCCGCTTCGACAACCGCGACTGCGGCCGGTCGAGCAAGATGGAACACTTCGGCAAGCCCAACCTGCAGGCCGCATTCTTCAAATCACTGTTCCACATGCCCCTGTTCAGCGGCTATACGCTTTACGACATGGCAAAGGACGGCATCTGCCTGCTCGATGCGCTCGGCATCCGGAAAGCCCATATCGTCGGCGCATCGATGGGCGGCATGATCGCGCAGATCATTGCGGGACGCTATCCCGAGCGGGTCCTGTCGCTCACGTCCATCATGTCCACCTCCGGCCGCCCGGGATTGCCGGGGCCGACGATGGCCGCCAGCCATGCCATGTTCTCGCGTCCGCAAAACCCGCGCGATATCAACAGCGTCATCGACCATAACGTGCAATTGTTCCGCGTGCTCGGCGGCTCGCGCTATCCCGTTCCGGAAGCCGAGCTGCGCCGGCGCGTGACCGAAAGCGTGCGACGCGGCGTTTGCGTGAGCGGCACCGCACGCCAGATCATGGCGGTCGCCTCCTCAGGAGATCAGGTCGCGCTGCTGCGCACGGTCAAGGTGCCGACGCTCGTCATCCACGGGACGGACGACCCCCTGGTGCCGCTGGCATGCGGACGCGATGTCGCGCTTCTCGTGCGGGGTGCCGACTTGAAGGTGATCGAAGGGATGGGGCATGATTTTCCCCCCGCTCTCGATGCCACCCTGTCGGGCATGATCGCCGCCCACTGCAAGGCCAGCCAGGAACCGGAAGCGCGCCGCGCGTAGCAGCCATTTCCCGCTGGTGCCGATTTCAACCAAGGAGATCAACCATTGGCTCAACTGCTGAATTTTTCTGACGCCGTCTCGCGCCTGAAGGCGATACGCGACAGGGCAGGGAAACAGGAAGAGGTGAAGGCGCCAGGCTGGTTCCTGCTGACGCTGGAAGGCAGGGCCCCGTGGGAACTGTGGGCATCGCTCGTCTCGCGACCCCTCCTCAGCCAGGCGCCGAAGGGTGACGGGCATCCGGTGCTCGTCTTTCCCGGCCTGGCGACTGGCGACATGACGACCCTGGTGCTGCGCAATTTCCTCAGGGACCGCGGCTACGTGCCTTACGCCTGGGAGCAGGGCTTGAATCGCGGGCCGCGCCCCGGGGTGATCGAGGCGTGCGTCGAGCGCGTGCAGCAGCTGCGCGCAGAGCACGGACAGAATGTCAGTCTTGTCGGTTGGAGCCTGGGCGGGATTTACGCGCGCGAAATCGCAAAAACGATCCCGGACGCAGTGCGCAGCGTGATCACGCTCGGCACGCCGTTCTCCGGCTCGCCCCGCGCCAATAATGCATGGCGGCTCTATGAATTCACCAGCGGCCAGAGCATAGCCAACGACCCGCGCCTCGTTGGCCTGAAGCAGACGCCACCCGTTCCCACGACGTCCATCTACAGCCGCACCGACGGCATCGTGGCATGGCAGTGCTGTGTCGAGAAAGAGACCGAGCGCTCCGAGAATATCGAGGTGCATGCCAGCCATTTCGGCATAGGCGTCAACCCGACCGCGCTGTATGCAGTCGCCGACCGGCTCGCCCAGCCCGAGGGCGGGTGGGAGCGCTTCGACCGGCACGGCATCACGGGATTGAAGAAACTCCTGTACCTCGATCCGTCGCGCAGGACAGGTTTCGGGCTGTTTTGAGCGCCCCGCCGCTGCGCGGTGGCGGGCCTGCTCTACAATATCCCTTTCGTGACCAAACGAAAGACCGGACATGGACAGGACCAACATCGGCGTAGCGGTCGTCGCCCCGAGCGGATACGCGCCCGACCCGTACAGCTACGCGCGTGGTATCGAACGCCTGCGCGCGCAAGGCTGCACGGTGCGCGATTTTTACGACCCCGCCCGCAAGCACCAGCGCTTCGGCGGGACGGACGAAGACCGCATCCACCAGCTGCATGCGGCGGCCATGGATCCCCAGGTGCAGGTGGTGATGGCCTTGCGCGGCGGTTACGGGATATCGCGCATTTTGCCCAAGCTCGACCTGCCCCTGCTTTCCGGCAGCGGCAAGCTGTTCGTCGGCCACAGCGACTTCACTGCGCTGCACATGGCATTGCTGGGCAAGGGTGCACAAAGCTTTGCCGGTCCCATGGTCTGCATCGATTTCTCACGCGACGAGCCGAGCGAATTCACGCTCGACCATTTCTGGCGCTGCATCGAAGGGCCGACACATTCGATCGAATTCGAGGCCGAGGGCAATCCGCAGGTGGACGTGTCGGGCGTGCTGTGGGGCGGCAACCTGGCGATGCTGACTCACCTGATCGGTACGCCGTATCTTCCGCGCATTGACGGCGGCATTCTCTTCATCGAGGACGTGAACGAACATCCGTACCGGATCGAGCGCATGCTGCTGCAGATGGAATACGCCGGCTTGCTGGACCAGAAGGCGGTGGTGTTCGGGGACTTCTCCAGCTATGCGCTGACCGAATACGACAACGGCTACAGCTTCGAAGCCATGCTCAACTACCTGCGCAGCCGCCTCGGTGTGCCCATCGTGACCGGGCTGCCCTTCGGCCACACGCGTGACAAGGCGACCCTGGCCGTGGGCAGCCACACCCGCCTGCGCTCCGACGGGCGCAACTGCTCCTTCGTCATGAGCGCCTATCCGGCGCTACCCCTGGCTGACTGAACCGACCGAAGGCCCCACCAGGAATTTTGCGCGCAGCGCGAAGCTGTCGCCGTGCGTCAGGTAGGCGAGCCCGGGATGGTCGGGCATGTGGAAGGCATCGATCGGATGGGTGATCGGCTCGATGCAGAAGAAGTCCTTGTCGGGCGGCCGGTAGAACAGGGTGTAGCCGTTACAGTCCGGCATGACCATCGTGACCGAGAGGCCGCGATCCGGATAGTCCACCACTGCCTTGCCGTTCCAGCCGGTATAGCAGGCATCGATCAACGGCCCCTCCAGCGGCGCGAGGCTGTTGTAATTCCAGCTCTCGGGAAAGGTCGTCGTGTGCGAGGTCGGGATCGGATCGTCGCCGCTCAGCCAGACGCCCTCCGCCTTGAACATGAGGCGGGTGTCCTTGTTCCTCACGAAATACGGGTGCAGGCCGAGCCCGAACGGCATGGCGGCCTTGCCGAGGTTGGTGACGGTGAGGTCGATCTGCAAACCGTCCGGCAACAGGAGGAAGGTCTCGGTGCTGCGGTAATGGTAGGGGTTGCCATCGAAGCCGCGCGACTCGAGCAACAACTTGACGCGTCCGCTCTCGCGCTCGGCAACTTTCCATGGCTGCAGCCAGCCATTGCCGTGGATCGGATAGTGTTCTTCTGTGCGGTTGGCGTGGATCTGATAGAACGCCCCCTCGAACTCGAAGCCGCCTCCGGTGATGCGGTTGGACCAGGGCACAAGCGGAAAGCAGGCGAGCGTGTAGCGGTCGCCCGAGCCGCCGTCCCAGGGACGGAACAGCGGCAGCGTCTGCGAACCGGATTTCCAGTCCCATGCCGTTGTGCTGCCGCCCATGGCGGGCGCGAGCTGCAGGCGTTGGGTATCGTTTTCCAGGGTAATGATTTCTTCGGCCGTCATCGGTGTGCCTCATCCGCGGAACTGGTTTGCCGGCAGTCCGGCGATATCGATTTCCAGCGCAAATAGACCGCCTGCCAGCGGTTCGCGTTCCAATTGCCCGGGAGCGAGTCCATCGGCGGCCGAGGTGATGTACAGCGTCCTGAAGCCGGGGCCGCCGAAAGTGCAACTGGTGATCTGGCTGCAGGGCAGCGTGACGGTCTGCAAGACATTCCCTTGCGGATCATGCCGCGTCAGCTTGCTCGTGCCCCAGTGCGCGATCCACAGCCCGCCCTCGGCGTCCGTCGTCATGCCGTCCGGCGAGCCGTCCTCCTTGCTGAACTGCAGGAAGATCCGCTTGTTGGAGACGCGCCCCGTCTCCAGGTCGTAGTCGAAGGCATAGACGCGGCCGTTCACGCTGTCGTTGTGATACATCGTGCGGTAGTCGGCGGACCAGGCCGGGCCGTTGGTGACGGGGTAGCCGGTGTCGGCGCGCTCGCAGCGCAGGTCGGGCGAGAGGCAGTAGAGCGAGCCGGTGGGCTCGCGGCAGGCGAAGTCCATGGTGCCGGCCCAGAAGCGGCCGAGGCGGTCGCACTTGCCGTCGTTGAAGCGGTTGCCCGGCAGGTCTGCTTCCACCTGGAGCAGGGGTGTCATTTGACCGGATGCGGGATTGAAGCGGGCGAAGCCATGGCGGCGCGTGACGATCAGTTCATCGACTTCCGCACGCTCGGCGACGGCGCACACTTCCTCCTCGAACTGCCAGCTACGCTGTCCTTCCGCGGGCGAGTAGCGATGCAAGCGGTGACCGAGGATGTCGACCCAGTACAAGGCTTGCTCCCGTACCGACCACATCGGGCCTTCGCCGAGCAGCGCATGCGCATTCCAGACGCATTCGGGCGTGTTCATCGCGGCCTCCGCGCTCAATGCGACTCGCGGGGCACGGGAGCGCCGCTCTTCCCGACGAGGAAATCGAGGTCGGCGCCGAGGTGGGCCTGCTGCACATGGTCCACGTACAGCTTGGCATAACCGCGCGCCGGCATGTCCGGCGCCGTCCATTCGTTGCGGCGCCGCGCCAGTTCCTCGTCGCTGACTTCGAGATGCAGGCTGCGCTCGCCCACATCGAGCTGGATCATGTCACCGTTGCGCACCAGGGCCAGCGGGCCGCCGGCGGCGGCCTCTGGCGAGGTATGCAGGACCACGGTGCCGTAGGCGGTGCCGCTCATGCGCGCATCCGAAATACGTACCATATCCGTGATCCCCTTTTGCAGGATCTTGCTCGGCAGCGGCATGTTGCCGACCTCGGCCATGCCCGGGTATCCGCGCGGACCGCAGTTTTTCAGCACCATCACGCAGGTCTCGTCGATGTCGAGTGCCGGGTCGTCGATGCGCGCGCGGAAATCCTCGATCGATTCGAACACGACGGCGCGCCCCCTGTGCTTGAGCAGGTGCAGCGAGGCGGCGGATGGTTTGATGACTGCACCGTTCGGCGCGAGGTTACCCTTGAGCACAGCGATGCCCGCCTTCGCTTTGAAGGGCTCGTCGACAGTCTTGATCACCTCGCGGTTATAGCAGGGCGCATCCTCGATGTTCTGGCCCAGCGTCTTGCCGTTGACCGTAAGCGCATCGAGATGCAGGCGGTCGCGGATCTCGCGCATGACCGCGGGCACGCCTCCCGCATAGTAGAAATCTTCCATCAGGAAGTGGCCGGAGGGCTGCAGGTTGACGAGGCAGGGCATCTCGCTGCCGATTGCGTCCCAGTCTTCCAGCGTCAAATTCACCCCGATGCGCCCGGCGATGGCCAGCAGGTGCACCACGGCGTTGGTCGAACCGCCGATGGCCGCGTTGACGCGGATGGCGTTCTCGAAGGCTTCGCGCGTGAGGATCTTCTCCATGCCTAGGTCTTCCTCGACCATCTGCACGATGCGCCGCCCGCTCAGCTGCGCCAGGCGGTTGCGGCGCGTATCCGGCGCCGGGATCGCGGCATTGCCGGGCAGCGACATGCCCAGCGCTTCCACCATGCTGGCCATGGTGGAGGCCGTCCCCATCGTCATGCAATGGCCGGAGGAGCGGTTCATGCAGGCTTCGGCGTCAGTGAATTCCTGCTGCGTCATCAGGCCGCCGCGCACCATCTCCGACATCATCCAGACCCCGGTGCCGGAGCCGATGTCCTTGCCGCGGAATTTGCCGTTCAGCATGGGACCGCCCGAAATGCCAATGGTCGGCAGGCCGCAACTGGCGGCGCCCATCATCAGTGCGGGAGTGGTCTTGTCGCATCCCATCAGCAGCACGACGCCGTCGATCGGATTGCCGCGGATGGATTCTTCCACGTCCATGCTGGCAAGGTTGCGGAACAGCATGGCCGTCGGCCGCAGCTGCGTTTCCCCGAGGGACATGACGGGGAACTCCAGCGGGAATCCTCCTGCCTCAAGTACACCGCGTTTGACAAACTCGGCCAGTTCGCGGAAGTGGCTGTTGCAAGGGGTTAATTCGGACCAGGTATTGCAGATGCCGATGACGGGGCGCCCGTCGAAGGCGTCGGGCAGGTAGCCCGGCTTTTGTGTCCAGCTGCGGTGGACAAAGCCGTCGCGGTCCTGCTTTTCAAACCATGCCTGGCTGCGACGTTTCTTGATGGGGATGCTCATGAGAGGCTCTCGGAATTTTTTTGCCGATGGCGGGAAGGTTTCGACCCAGCATCAACATTGATTTGCCGAGGGATCGAAAGTTCAGGAGAAAAAAGATGTCGTCACAAGGCAGTAAGGCGGCGCTGGCGCGCTACACCAGCCTCGAGGGAAAGCGTGTCTTCGTGACCGGCGGCGGGTCGGGAATCGGCGAGGCAATCGTTGCCGGGTTCGCGGAACAGGGTGCGCAGGTCGCTTTCGTCGATATCGCGGTGGACGCCAGCCTTGCGCTGTGCGAGCGCCTCGGCAGTGAAGGTTACCCGAAGCCGGTTTTCCGCCAGTGCGACATACGCGATGTCCAGGCGCTGCAGGACACCATCGGCACGCTCGCCGAAAGCCTTGGTGATTTCGATGTGCTGGTGAACAATGCCGGCAACGACCAGCGCCATGCACCGGAAGACGTGACGCCGGCCTTCTGGGACAACTGCATCGCGATCAACCAGCGCCCGATGTTCTTCGCCGCACAGGCGGTGCTGGAAGGCATGAAGCGGCGCGGCGGGGGCGCGATCATCAACCTCGGCTCCATCAGCTGGCATCTGGCGAACGGCGGCTATACCGTGTACGCCACGACCAAGGCCGCTGTCAGCGGCTTGACACGCGGCCTGGCGCGCGACCTCGGGCCGTTCAACATCCGGGTCAATACCGTCACGCCGGGCTGGGTGATGACCGAGCGCCAGGTCAACCTGTGGCTGGACGAGGAGGGCGAAAAGCTGATCGACCGCAGTCAGTGCCTGAAGCGGCGCCTGATGCCCGGCGATATCGCGCGCATGGTGCTCTTTCTTGCCTCGGACGATGCGGCCATGTGCACGGCCCAGGAGTTCATCGTCGACGGCGGCTGGGCCTGAGCGGCGCCGTCCAAACGCATGGGATCATCATGACAGCACAAACAACTACGCTACTCGGCATCGACTGGGGAACGAGCAACCGCAGGGCCTACGTCCTCGACCCGCAGGGCGGACTGGTGCGTCAGCATCAGGATGAGGTCGGCATCCTGCAGGTGCACGAGGGATTCGAACAATCGCTGAAGGCCTTGATGGAAGCGCTGGAACTGGAAAGCGCGGACGTCATCATGTCCGGCATGGTCGGCAGCCGCAGCGGCTGGAAGGAAGTGCCTTACCTGTCGACGGAGCATCCGCTGTCGCGCCTTGGCGACGCCCTGATGCCGGTCGAGACCGCTATTCCCGGCACCCGGGTACGCATCGTGCCGGGCTATCGCTACGTCGATCCGCACGGCCTGCCCGATGTCATGCGCGGTGAGGAAACCCAGGTCCTGGGCGCGCTGGAGTCGGGCGCTTCCGGCGGCTGGTTCCTGCTGCCGGGCACCCATAGCAAATGGGCCCATGCCGACAGCGGACGCATGACCGAGTTCATGACCTTCATGACGGGAGAGCTGTACTCCCTGATGTCGCAGCACGGCACGCTGTCCAAGGTCATCTCATCGCAGGAACCCGTACAGGAAGCCTTCGCTGCGGGCCTGCGCGCGGCGCGGCAGGGCGGCTTCACCCATACCGCCTTCTGCTGCCGCGCAATGGTGGTGACCGACATGATGCCGGGCGACCATGCGGCCTCCTACCTATCCGGCCTACTGATCGGCACCGAGCTGTTCGAGATCGTCAAGAAGGCCGGCGAAGCCATGTCGGCGCCGGTCCAGGTGATCGGCAGCGTCGCGCTGTCGGCGCGCTACCTGAGCGCGCTTGAACTGCTCGGCATCCCGGCGCGTGCGTGGCAGCCCGACAGCGTTTACCTCGCCGCCCTGCGCGCAATGTTCAATCTTTCCCGTTGAGTACCATCATGGACGTGTTCAAACCCTCACCCTGTCCCCTCGTGGCCATCCTGCGCGGCCTGACACCGGCCGAGGCGCCGCGCGTGGGGCAAATCCTGTTCGAGGCCGGCTTCCGCATGCTGGAGGTTCCGCTCAACCGCCCAGGCGCCATCGATGCCATCCATGCTTTGCTGCGCGATGCGCCGGACGACGCGCTGATCGGCGCCGGCACCGTGCTCACCGTGCAGGATGTCGACGCGGTGAAAGAGGCGGGCGGCCGCCTCATCGTTTCGCCGCATTGTGCGCCGGACGTGATCAGCCACGCGGCCAAGCATGGCATGATTGCACTGCCCGGCGTGGCGACCCCGACCGAGGCGTTCCGCGCGCTGGAGGCGGGGGCGCATGGCTTGAAACTGTTCCCGGCGGAGATGATCCCGCCGGCGGCGGTCAAGGCCATGCACTCGATCCTGCCGGTCGACACGCCGCTGTTCCCGGTCGGCGGCGTCCAGCCGCACAACATGGCCGCCTATGTTTCCGCCGGCGCGGCGGGATTCGGCATCGGCGGCTCGCTCTACCAGCCGCGGATTGACGAAGCGGCATTGAAGCGCGCCGCGGAGTCTTTCATGGCGGCACGGCGAAATCTGGTGGAGGATGCACTTTAGGCCACGATCGGCGCGGTGCGGAATGGTAAAATGGCGGGTTATTTTCGAATCTCCCGCAAAAGGTTTTACCCGTGCTTTCCACCGCAAACATCACGATGCAGTTCGGCCCCAAGCCGCTGTTCGAAAACATTTCCGTCAAATTCGGCGAGGGCAACCGTTACGGCCTGATCGGCGCCAACGGTTGCGGCAAGTCCACCTTCATGAAGATCCTGGGCGGCGACCTGGAGCCGAGCGGCGGCAACGTCATGCTCGATCCCAACGAGCGCCTGGGCAAGCTGCGCCAGGACCAGTTCGCCTTCGAGAGCATGCGCGTGCTCGACGTCGTCATGATGGGTCACACCGAAATGTGGGCCGCGATGACCGAACGCGATGCGATCTACGCCAACGCGGAGGCGACCGACGAGGACTACATGCGCGCCGCCGACCTGGAGGCGAAGTTCGCCGAGTACGACGGTTACACCGCGGAAGCCCGCGCCGGCGAACTGTTGCTGGGCGTCGGCATCCCGCTCGACCAGCACCAGGGCCCGATGAGCAACATCGCGCCGGGCTGGAAGCTGCGCGTGCTCCTGGCGCAGGCGCTGTTCTCCAATCCCGACATCCTGCTGCTCGACGAGCCGACCAACAACCTCGACATCAACACCATCCGCTGGCTCGAGAACGTGCTCAACGAGCGCAACTCCACCATGATCATCATTTCGCACGACCGCCACTTCCTGAACCAGGTGTGCACGCACATGGCGGACATGGACTACGGCACGCTGAAGATCTATCCCGGCAATTACGACGACTACATGCTGGCCTCTTCGCAGGCGCGCGCCCAGCTCATGGCCGCCAATGCCAAGGCCAAGGAACGCGTGGCGGAACTGCAGGAATTCGTGCGCCGCTTCTCGGCCAACAAGTCCAAGGCACGCCAGGCGACTTCCCGCGCCAAGCAGATCGAAAAGATCAAGGTCGAGGATGTCAAGCCGTCCAGCCGCCAGAACCCGTTCGTCCGCTTCGAGGGCGAGAAGAAACTGCATCGCCAGGCGGTGGAGGTGGAAGGGCTGTCGAAATCCTACGACCGCACGATTTTCAAGAACTTCAACATCCTGGTCGAGGCGGGCGAAAAGATTGCGATCATCGGCGCCAACGGCGCAGGTAAGACCACCCTGTTGCGCAGCATCGGCGGCGAAGTGTGCGGCATGCAGGCCGACTCAGGCATCACCAAGTGGGCGGAAAACGCCAATGTGGGTTACATGCCCCAGGACCCGACCGAGGAATTCGCGGTCGACAAGAACCTGACGGACTGGATGGGCCAGTGGACGAAGGAGGGCGACGACGACCAGGCCGTGCGTTCCATCCTCGGCCGCCTGCTGTTCTCGGGCGACGACGTGCGCAAATCGGTGAAGGTGCTGTCGGGCGGCGAAAAGGGCCGCATGATGTACGGCAAGCTGATGCTGGGCCGCCACAACGTGCTGCTGATGGACGAGCCGACCAACCACATGGACATGGAATCCATCGAATCGCTCAACATCGCGCTGGACAAGTACGCCGGCACGCTGATCTTCGTGTCGCACGACCGCGAGTTCGTATCCTCGCTCGCGACACGCGTACTCGAGATCCGGGCTGGCGAGATCATCGACTTCCGCGGCGGCTACGAGGAATACCTCGCCAGCCAGGGCATCGAATAAGACAGGTTTTGCCTTATTCGGCCAGCGCCGCGTTCAGCCCGATGACGGTGGTATTGGGCGCGGTCTCGCCCATGTAGAGCAACTGGTCGAGACGTGTCCGCATGCCGCGCGCGACTTCCTTGCCCTTGGCTTTCAGCACGGCCTCCAGGTAGGGATCGCGCAGGGCGCGGAAATCGTCGATCGAGGCCGCTTTCTCCACCTTCAGCTGCAGCGTGTAGCCGCGCAGGCCGATGGTGCCCTTGATGGTCTCGGTGTAGAACTGGTAGATCGCCTGGAACTGGTTCTGGCCTTCCGGCAGGGGCGGGAGCTCCGATTCCAGAGCGGCCTCCGGCACCGGCGATGGCGGAACGATCGGCTCCACCTCAGCCACCAGCTGGATAAATCCGTTATCCAGCAGTTCCGTAATGCTGTCCTGTGTCAGGCCGATGCCGCCGACTTTCTTCAACAGGTCGTCGGCGCTTTGCTTGCCATCCACCATGACCAGCAGTGTGCGCAGCCGGGATGCCAGCTGGTGTTTGCGCGTGGCGATTTCTTCGCGACCTTTGTCGGTCTTGTCGAAAATGCGGTGCGTCATTGGTGTCTCCTCCCCCTCGCGAAATCCGTCTTTCCGTTTTCAGCCGCCGCCACTCTCCGGGGCGTACAGCGTGTTACCGGTCCATGTCATTTTTATTCCTGCCGGCAATGTCGGACGAAACCTATTCTTGATGCACCGCCTCGGCAGGGCTTTGACATGGATCAGATTCAGTATGCGACGGAAACCGGATTGCGTAAATAAAAAGTTGTCGTGTGGCAACAAATATCGCTGGCTATGCCGGACACTTGAAAAAAGCCCTGCCCCCCCAGTTCTCCGTTATCAGGCATACTTTCCGTTTCGGCGCTTTCGCGCCCGTTTTTTGCGTCACTACCATGCAAATCCAACCGATCAAGACTGTCGAATTCGAACGTCCGCAGATGGAATCGGGCACCAGTTGCGTCGCCAACGCCTGGGCCCGCATACCGCTTGCGCCCACCCCCGAGGAAAAGACCGCGCTCAAGGAGAAAATCAAGCGTCTCCTGAAGGAAAAAGAAGCCGTCCTGGTGGCCCACTACTACGTGGATGCCGACCTGCAAGACCTTGCCGAGGAAACCGGCGGCTGCGTGTCCGATTCCCTGGAAATGGCGCGCTTCGGCCGCGACCATCCGGCCAAGACGCTGGTGGTGGCAGGCGTGAAATTCATGGGCGAGACGGCGAAGATCCTAAGCCCGGACAAGACCATCCTGATGCCGGATCTCGACGCCACCTGCTCGCTCGACCTCGGCTGTCCGGCGGACGAATTCGCCGCATTCTGCGACGCTCATCCCGACCGTACCGTTGTCGTCTACGCCAATACTAGCGCGGCTGTGAAGGCGCGCGCCGACTGGATGGTGACCTCGTCGATCGGCTTGGACATCGTGCAGCACCTGCACGACCAGGGCAAGAAGATCCTGTGGGCGCCGGACAAGCACCTCGGCAGCTACATCCAGAAAAAGACCGGTGCCGACATGCTGCTGTGGCAGGGCTCCTGCCTGGTGCACGACGAGTTCAAGGGCATCGAACTGGAATTGCTGCGCAAGGAGCATCCCAAGGCCAAGATCCTGGTGCACCCGGAGTCGCCGGAGGCGGTGGTGGCGCAGGCCGACGTCGTCGGTTCCACCTCCCAGCTCATCGCGGCGGCCCAGTCGCTGGACGCCGACGAATTCATTGTCGCCACGGATAACGGCATCCTGCACAAGATGCGCATGGCCGCACCCGGCAAGCGCTTCATCGATGCGCCCACCGCCGGCAACAGCGCCACCTGCAAGAGCTGCGCGCACTGCCCGTGGATGGCCATGAACGGCCTGCAAAACCTGGCCGAGGTGCTGGAGTCGGGCAAGAACGAAATCCACGTCGATCCGGAGACCGGCCGCAAGGCCTTCGTCTGCATCGACCGCATGCTGGCGTTCGCCGCTGCACGCAAGGCCAATGTCCGCCCCGGCGGCGACCTGGCAAAAGAACAAAAACTGTTTGCTGGGATCGGACCCGCATGAGCACGCTGAAGAACCCGTTTGCACCATTTGACGCCGCGCTGGTCGCGGCATTCGAGCAGAACCTTCGCGCGGCCCTGCAGGAGGACGTCGGCACCGGCGACGTGACCGGGCTGCTGGTACCGGAGAACGAGTGGGTCAAGGCACGCGTGATCGTGCGCGAACCGGCCGTCCTGTGCGGCGCGCCCTGGTTCGAGGGCGTGATGACCCAGCTCGACCCGCGCATCCGCATCGAGTGGCGTTACGCCGAAGGCGACTCGATGACGGCGGACAGTGAAGTCTGCGCGATCGACGCGCCGGCCCGTGCGCTGCTGACGGCCGAGCGCACGGCGCTGAATTTTCTGCAGCTGCTGTCGGGCGTGGCCACGGTGACCCGCCAGTATGCGGATGTGGTGAAGGGCACCCGCGCCGCGGTGCTCGATACCCGCAAGACCTTGCCCGGACTGCGGCTTGCGCAGAAATACGCGGTACGCGTCGGCGGCGGAAAGAACCAGCGCCTTGCGCTGTACGATGGCATCCTGATCAAGGAAAACCATATCGCCGCTGCTGGCGGCATCACGGCGGCGATGAAGGCGGCACATGCGCTGCATGCAGGCGTCAGCATTCAGATCGAGGTCGAGAACCTCGTCGAGCTGGAAGAAGCCCTGGTGGCGGGCGCGACGTCCATCCTGCTCGACAACTTCACCCTGGAGATGATGCGCGAGGCGGTGAAGGTCAACAACGGACGGGCGCTGCTGGAGGCATCGGGCGGCGTCAACATGAGCACGCTGCGCGCCATCGCGGAAACCGGCGTGGACCGGATTTCCATCGGGGGGCTGACCAAGGACGTGCGGGCGACGGATTATTCGCTGCGTATCGTTGGGTAATTGGGGTGAGGTGGGTTTCGCTTCGCTCTACCCACCCTACAGTCCTTTATCGGCAACGGTGGGTTTCGCTTCGCTCTACCCACCCTACAGTCCTTTATCGGCAACGGTGGGTTTCGCTTCGCTCTACCCAACCTACGATTCTCTATAAAGGACGGTAGGGTGGGTAGAGCGAAGCGAAACCCACCAAGCGCCTCAAACTATCACCGCCGCCCCGGCGCCAGTACTGTCGGCAACGCCTTCGGCAGCGTCTCCGGAAAATCCTGGCTGAAGTGCAGCCCGCGGCTCTCGCGGCGCGACAGAGCACTCTCCACGATCATCGATGCCACATCGACAAGATTGCGCAGTTCCAGCAGGTCGCGCGTGATCCGGAAATGCGAGTAGTACTCGTAAATCTCTTCCCGCAACAGCCCGATGCGATGCTGCGCGCGCTCCAGCCGCTTGGTCGTGCGCACGATACCCACGTAGTTCCACATGAAGCGCCGCAACTCATCCCAGTTATGCGCGATGACGACTTCCTCGTCGGCGTCGGTCACGCGGCTTTCATCCCAGGCGGGCAGGGAATACTGCCGTGGCTTGGGCTGTTGTTCGATGTGCTGCGCCGCGGCCCGGCCGAGGACCAGGCATTCCAGCAGCGAATTGCTGGCAAGGCGGTTGGCGCCGTGCAGTCCGGTGTAGGCCGTCTCGCCGACGGCATATAGCCCGGGCAGGTCGGTGCGTCCGAACATGTCGGTGACAACGCCGCCGCAGGTGTAATGGGCCGCCGGAACGACAGGAATAGGCTGCCTGGTGATGTCGATGCCGAGCTCCAGGCATCGGGCGTAAATGGTCGGGAAGTGTTCCTTCAGGAATTCGGGCGGCTGGTGGCTGATGTCCAGGTCGACGTAATCCAGGCCGCGCTTCTTCATTTCAAAGTCGATGGCGCGCGCCACCACGTCGCGCGGCGCGAGCTCCGCGCGCTCGTCGTGCGACTCCATGAAGCGCTTGCCGGCCGCCGCGCCGGCCTCGGCGGGCAGCTTGAGCAGGCCGCCTTCGCCCCGTACCGCTTCCGAAATCAGGAAGGACTTCGCATACGGGTGGTACAGGCAGGTGGGATGGAACTGGATGAACTCCATGTTCGCCACCCGGCAGCCGGCGCGCCAGGCCATGGCGATGCCGTCGCCGGTCGCCGTATCCGGGTTGGTCGTGTACAGGTAAACCTTGCCGGCGCCGCCGGTGGCGAGCACGGTATGGTCCGCCGCCAGGGTCATCACGGCTCCGGTATTGACATCCTGCACATACAGGCCGAGGCAACGGTGCGTCCCGTCGGCGCCATCGATCTTGTCGGTCGTGATCACGTCGATCGCGTAGTGGTTTTCCAGGACCGTGATGTTCGGATGGTTGCGGGCTTTCTGCTCCAGCGTGACCTGGACCGCGTGCCCGGTGGCGTCGGCCGCGTGGATGATGCGGCGCTGGCTGTGTCCGCCTTCGCGCGTCAGGTGGTAGCCCAGTTCCGCCGTCGGGTCGCGGGTGAAGGGCACGCCTTGTTCGATCAGCCACTCGATCGCACTGCGGCTGTTCTCGACGATGAAACGCGTGGCGCCTTCGTCGCACAGCCCGGCGCCGGCGACCAGCGTGTCGGCGATATGCTGCTCGTGGCTGTCGCCGGAATCGAGGACGGCGGCGATGCCGCCCTGCGCCCAGTTGCTTGCTCCGTCCAGCAGGCTGCGCTTGGAAACCACGACGACCTTGTGCGTCTGCGCGAGGTGCAGGGCGACGGACAGCCCCGCAAGGCCGCTGCCAACAATGGCGACATCAAATTTCATAAGATAGGAATTCGACAGCATAGTCATTACACGAAACGACATCTTACCACCTGGCAATCCATCTCTCCCGTCAGAAGGAGTGCCGGTTGGCGCTGTGATAACCTCGCACGCTTGGAGAACGAGGAGCCCGATAAACATATGACTGGAATATTGAAAAAAGTTGCCCTGGTCCTGTTGCTTCTGCTGCTTGCCGCTGCCGGCGCCGTGCTGTGGTACCGCGCAGCCAGCCAGCCGCAGGTGGAGGGAACGCGCACACTGAAGGGGCTGGGCGCGGCGGTCGACATTGTGCGTGACGCCCACGGCATTCCCCATATCTACGCGAAGTCGCCGGCAGACGCCTATTTTGCGCTCGGCTATGCGCATGCACAGGACCGGCTGTGGCAGATGGAACTGAACCGCCGCATCCCCGCCGGCCGGCTGGCCGAGGTGCTCGGCCCGAACGCGGTGGATACCGATCGCTTCATCCGCACGCTCGGGGTGCGCCGCAATGCGGAACGAATCCTGGGCAACCTGTCGCAGCAGACGCGTGACGCGCTGGATGCATACACCCGCGGCGTGAACGCCTATCTCGAAGACCGCAGCGGGCCGCTGCCCCCGGAATTCCTGCTGACCGGCGCACCGGCCCCGGAACCGTGGTCGCCAGTGGATTCGATCGGCTGGCAAACCATGATGGCCTGGGACCTCGGCGGCAACTGGACGCAGGAACTGCTGCGCATGCGACTGTCGCAACGCCTGACGCTGGCGCAGATCAATGAATTCCTGGCGCCGTATCCCGGTGACGCGGCGCTGCCCACGCAGGACTACACGCGTCTTTACCGCGAACTGTCGGGTACCACGGCACACATGCAAAAGGTCGCCGCCGCTGCGCCGCCGTCGCATGTCGACGGCATGGGGTCCAACAACTGGGTGCTCGGTGGCAAGCTGACGGAAACCGGCAAGCCGCTGCTCGCCAACGACCCGCACCTCGGCCTCTCCGCGCCGGCGCTATGGTATTTCGCGCATCTCTCCGCGCCCGGCCTGAACGTGATCGGCGCCACGCTTCCTGGCATTCCCTCGGTCGTCCTGGGCCGCAACGACCACATCGCCTGGGGCTTCACAAATACCGCGCCCGATGTCCAGGACCTCTACATCGAGCGCATCCACCCCGAAGACCGCAGGAAATACCAGACGCCCGACGGCTGGGCCGAGTTCCAGGTGCGCAGCGAGACGATCAAGGTGAAAGGGCAGCCGGACGTCACGATCGAGGTGCGCGAAACGCGTCACGGTCCGGTCATTTCCGGCACGATCCCGATCATGGAAAAGGCGCCGGTCGACGCCGCGAAATATGCGGTCGCCTTCGCATGGACCGCGCTGCGGCCGGACGACCTGACGCTGCAGGCCGGCATGAAATTCAACCTGGCGCAAGACTGGGAGCAGTTCCTCGAAGGCGCCAGGGATTTCGCCTCGCCGCAGCAGAGCATTGTGTATGCCGATGTCAAGGGCAACATCGGCTTCATCGCGCCCGGGCGGATCCCGGTGCGCAAGGCGGAAAACGATCTCAAGGGACTGGCTCCTGCGCCGGGCTGGGATGCCCGTTACGACTGGGCCGGATTCATCCCCTTCGACGAACTCCCGCGCAAGTTCAATCCCGATCCGCAGCGGATCATGACCGCCAATCACAAGATTGTCGATGCCGATTATCCGCATTTCCTGACAAGCGAATGGACCCTGCCGTACCGCGCCCGCCGTATCGACGCGCTGCTCGACGCGACGCCGAAGCACAGCATGTCCAGCTTCGCCGCCATCCAGAAGGACCACCTTTCGCTGGCGGCGCAGGAAATCCTGCCGGTATTGCGCAAAACCGTCCCGCGCACCGAACGTGCGAGGGCGGCGCTCGACATGCTGCGCAGCTGGGACGGCGCGATGGACGCCGACCGGCCCGAACCGCTCATCTACAACGCCTGGATGCGCATGGCCTCGAAGCAGATCTTCGCCGACGAGCTGGGCGAGACGTTGCTGAAGGATTACTGGGAACAACGCAATGTGCATCGCCCCACCGTCAACATCCTCCTGGACAAGGAGGGGCAGGGCCGCTGGTGCAACGATGTGACGGTGGCCGTGGGAGCGAAGCAGCAGGGCTGTGGCGATATCCTCGCCGCATCGCTTGACGCCGCGCTTGCCGATCTCGATCAGCGCTACGGCGCCGACATGCGGAAATGGCAGTGGGGCGAAGCCCATGCGGCGCGTTCCGAGCACCGCCCGTTCGCGCGCGTCGACCTACTGGCAAAGCTGTTCGACATCCGTGTGCCGACTCCGGGCGACACCTTTACTGTGAATGTCGGCCGGCACAACATCAAGGACGAAAAAGCGCCGTTCGCCAACCGCCACGCGGCCAGCCTGCGCGCGGTGTACGACCTGTCCAACCTCGACAATTCGCAGTTCATTCACTCCACCGGGCAATCCGGGAATGTGCTGTCGCCGCATTACCGGAGCTTTGTGCAACGCTGGGCCGAGGTCGGTTATCTGCCGATGAAGACGCGGCGCGAAGAAGTGGAGAAGGGCGGAATGGGCGTGCTGACATTGCAGCCTTGAACACAGTCATTCCCGCGAAGGCGGGAATCCAGTGTCTTTCTTCGATAACGCCGCTGGATTCCCGCCTTCGCGGGAACGACGCGCATAAAAAAAGCCGCCAGAAAACTGGCGGCTTCAAAACCAGGAATACCGGAAGGTACGCCTGGGACGATTAGACGTTTAGTCGTTCGCGTAGATGTCGCGATCCTTGGTTTCCTTCACGAACAGCAGGCCGACCACGAAGGTGATCAGGGCGATGATGATCGGATACCAGAGGCCGTAGTAAATGTCGCCCTTGTAAGCAACGAGTGCGAACGAGGTCGTCGGCAGCAGGCCGCCGAACCAGCCGTTACCGATGTGGTAGGGCAGGGACATGGAGGTGTAGCGGATGCGGGTCGGGAACAGTTCCACCAGCATGGCTGCGATCGGGCCGTACACCATCGTCACGTAGATCACCAGGATGACCAGGATCAGGAGGATCATGCCCTTGTTCATCTGGGCAGGATCAGCCTTGGACGGATAGCCGGCTGCCTTGATGGCGTCGCCGAGTTCTTTCTTGAACTCCTTGTCCTTGGCTGCAGCGTCGGCTGCAGAGAGGCCGGTTGCGTCATAGCCCTGGATGACCTTGTCGCCGATCTTGATCGAAGCGATCGTGCCGGCCGGCGCTTCCACGGTGTTATAGCTCACCGAAGCCTGTGCCAGCACAGTACGTGCGATGTCGCAGGACGACGTGAACTTCTTGGTGCCCGTCGGATTGAACAGGAACTGGCACTTTTCCGGGTCGGCAGTCACGACCACCGGGGAGCTGGTGATCGCCTGTTCCAGGGCCGGGTTGGCATAGTGGGTCAGTGCGCTGAAGAGCGGGAAGTAGGTCAGTGCAGCGATCAGGCAGCCGCCGAGGATGATGGGCTTGCGGCCGATCTTGTCGGACAGGGCGCCGAACACGATGAAGAACGGGGTGCCGATGACCAGCGAAGCAGCGATCAGCAGGTTGGCCGTTGCACCGTCGACCTTCAGCGTCTGCGTCAGGAAGAACAGGGCGTAGAACTGGCCGGTGTACCACACCACTGCCTGTCCGGCGGTCAGGCCGACCAGCGCCAGGATAACGATCTTCAGGTTCTTCCACTGGCCGAAGGATTCGGTCAGCGGCGCCTTGGAGGTCTTGCCCTCAGCCTTCATCTTGGCGAAAGCCGGCGATTCGTTCATGGACAGACGGATCCACACCGAGATTGCCAACAGGAACACGGAGACCAGGAACGGGATACGCCAGCCCCAATCTGCGAACGCGGCTTCGCCGATGGCGGTACGGGTGCCCAGAATTACCATCAGGGACAGGAACAGGCCGAGGGTAGCGGTCGTCTGGATCCACGCGGTGTAGGCGCCGCGCTTGCCGTGCGGAGCATGTTCGGCAACGTAGGTCGCTGCGCCGCCGTACTCGCCGCCGAGCGCGAGGCCCTGAAGAATGCGAAGGCAGATCAAGATGATCGGAGCGGCAATGCCGATCGACGCGTAATTGGGCAGCAGACCCACGATGAACGTGGAGATACCCATGATCAGGATGGTCACCAGGAAGGTGTACTTGCGGCCGATCATGTCGCCCAGGCGGCCGAACACGATTGCGCCGAACGGGCGGACGATGAAGCCTGCCGCGAAGGCCAGCAGTGCGAAAATGAACGCGGTGTTGGGGTCGGTTCCCGCGAAGAACTGCTTCGCGATAATCGCCGCCAGCGAGCCGTATAGATAAAAGTCGTACCACTCGAACACGGTACCCAGCGAAGACGCGAAAATAACTTTCCGCTCTTCTGCTGTCATGCCGCGCGCAGCCGTAGCTTGTACTGTCGCCATGCCAATCTCCTCAAACTCGAATAATTAATATGAATGTGCAAATACACTTGCCCATTTGATTGCACGTTTGGCAGTGTGCGACCCGAACCTTACGGCACGCTTGCTTGA
Organism: Noviherbaspirillum sp.; assembly: GCF_035654295.1. GTDB lineage: Bacteria > Pseudomonadota > Gammaproteobacteria > Burkholderiales > Burkholderiaceae_D > Noviherbaspirillum. The sequence goes on from NZ_DASRXF010000152.1 coordinate 43,632, forward strand.
AACTTACAGAACCTTACAAACCCGGCAATGTCGTTTTTGCATCTTTCCCTATGAAAAGCACAGGCGGAGACGTGAAAAAGAGAAAATTATTTTTTACGAACGATCGTGCTAAAAATGTGATATTCTCAAATTTCACTTTCGTCGCACCCGGATAAGAATCGTCCTCGCACCGACCTGGACGTCAACCAATTCAACACAAGGAGCCCCAAATGACTGACGCCGTCATCGTATCCACCGCCCGTACCGGCCTGGCCAAATCCTGGAAAGGTGCCTTCAACATGACCCATGGCGCGACCATGGGCGGTCATGTACTGAAGGCCGCCATCGAGCGCGCGAAGATCGATGCCGGCGAAGTGGAAGACGTGATCATGGGCTGCGCCACGCCGGAAGGTGCGACCGGCAGCAACATCGCGCGCCAGATCGCGCTGCGCGCCGGCTGCCCGGTCACCACCGCGGGCATGACCATCAACCGCTTCTGCTCCTCCGGCCTGCAGACCATCGCCACCGCGGCCCAGCGCATCATCGCCGGTGAAGGCGACATCTATGCCGCCGGCGGCGTCGAGTCGATCTCCTGCGTGCAGAACGAAGCCAACACCCACATGATCGGCGAGGTGTGGCTCAAGCAGAACAAGCCGGAAATCTACTGGCCGATGCTGCAGACCGCGGAAACGGTCGCCAAGCGCTACAACATTCCGAAGGAGCGCCAGGACGAGTACGGCGTGCAGAGCCAGCAGCGTGCCGCCGCCGCGCAGGCCGCCGGCAAGTTCAATGACGAGATCGTGCCGATGACCACCATCATGGGCGTGGCCGACAAGGAAACCGGCATGCTCGTTACCCGCGAAGTCACGATTTCCGCCGACGAAGGCATCCGTCCCGACACCACCCTGGAAGGCGTGTCCAAGATCCGCACCGCCATCCCGGGCGGTGTGATTTCGGCCGGCAACGCCAGCCAGTTCTCCGACGGCGCGGCCTGCGCGATCGTCATGAACAGCAAGCTCGCCGAACAGAAGGGCCTGCAGCCGCTGGGCATTTTCCGCGGCTTCGCCGTCGCCGGCTGCGAGCCGGATGAAATGGGCATCGGCCCGGTGTTCGCCATTCCGAAGCTGCTGAAGAAGACCGGCTTGAAGGTCGAGGACATCGGCCTGTGGGAACTGAACGAAGCATTCGCCGTGCAGGTGCTGTACTGCGCCGACAAGCTCGGCATCCCGATGGACCGCCTCAACGTCAACGGCGGCGCAATCGCTGTCGGCCATCCCTACGGCGTGTCGGGCGCCCGCCTGACCGGCCATGCGCTGATCGAAGGCAAGCGCCGCGGCGCCAAGTACGTGGTCGTCACGATGTGTATCGGTGGCGGCCAGGGTGCTGCCGGCTTGTTCGAAGTCGTGTAAATGTTCGAGATCATGGGCGCCTGAAGCGCCCATGATTGCTTTGGGCGCCGGCGCGTCCAGTTTCTTGCTCACAGTGACGTGCGGCATGGCGTCCGCACGTGTGGAGGACTACCATGCAATCGAAAATCGTCTCCCGCCGCGACCTCGAATTCGTGCTCTACGAATGGCTGAAGGCGGAAGAACTCACCGGCCGCGCGCGCTACGCCGACCACTCGCGCGAAACCTTCAACGCGGCGCTCGATACCTGCGAACAGATCGCGACCGACCTGTTCGCGCCGCATAACAAGAAGAACGACCAGCAGGAGCCGCATTTCGACGGCGACAAGGTCCACATCATCCCCGAGGTGCAGACCGCGCTGAAAGCCTTCAGCGAGGCAGGCCTGATGGCTGCCGGGCAGGATTACGACTTCGGCGGCATGCAGCTGCCCTGCGTCATCGAAAAGGCCGGCTTCGCCTATTTCAAGGGCGCCAACGTCGGCACGTCGTCCTATCCCTTCCTAACCATCGGCAATGCCAACACCCTGCTTAAGTGCGGCACGCCGGAGCAGATCGAGACCTTCGTCCGCCCGATGATGGAGGGCCGTTTCTTCGGCACCATGTGCCTGTCCGAGCCGCAGGCCGGCTCCTCGCTCTCCGACATCGTCACCCGCGCCGAGCCGCAGGCCGACGGCACCTACCGCATCAAGGGCAACAAGATGTGGATTTCCGCCGGCGAGCACGAGCTGTCGGAAAACATCGTCCACCTCGTGCTGGCCAAGGTGCCGGACGAGAATGGCAAGCTGATCCCGGGCGTGAAGGGCATCTCGCTTTTCATCGTGCCGAAGATCCTGGTGAACCAGGACGGCTCGCTCGGCGAACGCAATGACGTTGTGCTGGCCGGCCTCAACCACAAGATGGGCTACCGCGGCACCACCAACTGCCTGCTCAATTTCGGCGAGGGCAAGTACAAGCCCGGCGGGCAGGCAGGTGCGGTCGGCTATCTGGTCGGCGAAAAGCACAAGGGCCTGGCCAACATGTTCCACATGATGAACGAGGCGCGCATCGGCGTCGGCCTCGGTGCGGTGATGCTCGGCTACACCGGCTATCTGCACGCGTTGGAATATGCGCGCGAGCGGCCGCAGGGACGCCATCCGATGGCCAAGGACCCGGCGCAACCGCAGATCCCGATCATCCAGCACACCGACGTCAAGCGCATGCTGCTGGCGCAGAAGGCGTACGTCGAAGGCGGACTTGCGCTCAACCTCTATTGCGCGCGGCTGGTGGATGAAGAGCGCACCGCCGAGTCGGACGAGGCGCGCAGGAATGCCACGCTGCTGCTCGATATCCTGACCCCGATCGCCAAGTCCTGGCCGTCGCAGTGGTGCCTGGAGGCGAACAGCCTCGCCATCCAGGTGCACGGCGGCTACGGATACACGCGGGAATACAATGTCGAACAGTTCTACCGCGACAACCGACTCAACCCGATCCACGAAGGCACGCACGGCATCCAGGGCCTGGATTTGCTGGGCCGCAAGGTATCGATGCAGGGCGGCGCGGCATTCAAGCTGCTGGGCGCGGAAGTGCAGAAGACCATCGCCAAGGCGATGGAGGTGAAGGAACTGGCCGGCTTTGCCCGGGAGCTCGGCGCGGCACTGCAGCGGATCGAGAAGGTGACGCAGGCGCTGTACGGCGCGGGCGATATGAACAAGACGCTCGCCAACGCGTCCGCCTATCTGGAAGCCTTCGGCCATGCGGTCGTTGCCTGGATCTGGCTGGAGCAGGCCCTGGTCGCCGCCGGCAAGACCGGGCACGATGCCGGCTTCTACCGCGGCAAGCTGCAGGCATGCACCTATTTCTTCAAATGGGAGCTGCCCAAGGTCTATCCGCAGCTCGACCTGCTGGAGAGCATCGATACCACGACGCTCGACATGCAGGACGCCTGGTTCTGATTGAAAACTAAACATACAGGAGACAAGATGCGTACCACCAAGGAATTGTTCGACCTCAACGGCAAGACGGCGCTGGTCACCGGCGGCTCGCGCGGCCTCGGCCTGCAGATTGCTGAAGCACTGGGCGAGGCGGGCGCCAAGCTGGTGCTGTCCTCGCGCAAGCAGGCCGACCTCGATGAAGCCGTCGCGCACCTGAAGTCACGAGGCATCGAGGCCAGCGCGATTGCAGCCGACCTCTCGCAGGAAGCGGCCATCGCGCCGCTGGTCACCGAAGCCATGAACCGCCTCGGCCACATCGACATCCTCATCAACAATGCAGGCGCCACCTGGGGCGCGCCGGCGGAAGACTATCCGCTGGAAGCCTGGGACAAGGTGATGAACCTGAACGTGCGCAGCATCTTCCTGTTGTCGCAGGCAGTGGCCAAGCAATCGATGATCCCGCGCAAGTACGGCCGCATCGTCAACGTGGCCTCCATCGCCGGCCTCTCCGGCAATGGCCCCGACAGCATGCAGACCGTCGCTTACAACACCTCCAAGGGCGCGGTGGTCAACTTCACCCGCACGCTGGCCGGCGAATGGGGCAAGTACGGCATTACCGTCAATGCATTGGCGCCGGGATTCTTCCCGTCCAAGATGACCAAGGGCGTGCTGGAAAACTTCGGCGAGGAAAACCTCGCGCGCCGTGCGCCGCTGCAGCGCATCGGCGATGACGAAGACCTCAAGGGCGCGGCCTTGCTGTTCGCGTCCGACGCATCCAAGCACATCACCGGCCAGATCCTCGCGGTCGACGGCGGCGTGTCGGCCGTCCATTGATGGATACCAGCAAGCCGCAGCCGTTCCCGGCCGAGGTTCCGTTCCTGAACGATCTCGGCGTCGAGTTCCTCGGCATGGGAAACGGTGAAGCGCAGGTTGCACTGAACCTCGAACACCGCCACATGAACAGCTGGAGGGTGACCCATGGCGGCATCACCATGACGCTGCTCGACGTGGTGATGTCGCTGGCCGGCCGTTCGCTCGACCCGGATGCGCGCGGCGGCGTGACGATCGAAATGAAAACCAGCTTCCTGCAGCCGGCCGGGCATACCGGCGGCCGTATCGTCGCCAAAGGCAAGGCTTACCACCGTTCCACCACCATGTGCTTCTGCGAGGGCGAAGTGTGGAACGGCGAGAAACTGGTGGCCAAGGCGATGGGGACGTTCAAGTACCTCAAACGCCTGGATGTCGCAAAAAAGCTGGATCACGACTAAGGAGATAATGATGGCAACGTACAAACGCATGGTCCTGGCCTCGCGCCCGCAAGGCCACGTCGTCCCGGAAAACTTTCGCCTGGAGGAAGTCCCGGTTCCCGCGCTGAAAGAGGGCGAGCTGCTCGTGCGCAACCATTACCTCTCGCTCGATCCCTACATGCGCATGCGCATGGAGGATGTGAAGAGCTATGCGGCTCCGCAGGCGATCGGCGAAACCATGATCGGCGGCACCGTGGGCGAGGTGGTCGAATCGAAGCATCCGAAGTTCGCCGTGGGCGACAAGGTGCAGGGCATGTTCGGCTGGTCGGAGATGGGCGTGTCGGACGGCGCGCTGCTGCGCAAGCTCGACACCACCCATGTGCCGCTGTCCGCCTATCTCGGCGCAGTGGGCATGCCGGGCATGACCGCATGGTACGGCCTGACCCAGATCATCCAGCCCAAGGAAGGCGAGACCATCGTGGTGTCGGCGGCGAGCGGCGCGGTGGGCAGCGTTGTCGGCCAGCTGGCGAAGCAGCGCGGCTGCCGCGCGGTCGGCATTGCCGGCGGCAAGGAGAAATGCGATTACGTGGTCAATGAGCTCGGCTTCGACGCCTGTATCGACTACAAGGCCGGAAACCTGAAAGAGGAACTGGCCAAGGCGACGCCGAACGGCATCGACGGCGTGTTCGAGAACGTGGGCGGCGAGATTTTCGACGCCTGCCTGGAGCGCATGAACCCGTTCGGCCGTATTGCTCTGTGCGGCATGATCGCCGGCTACGACGGCGAGCCCACGCCGATCAAGAACGCACGCTTCTTCCTGACCATGCGCCTGAGCATGCGCGGCTTCATCGTGTCCGAACACATGGACCTGTGGCCGCTGGGCTTGAAAGAGCTCGGCACGCTGCTGGCCGCCGGCAAGCTGAAGTTCCGCGAGTCGGTTGCACAGGGGCTCGAAACCGCGCCAGAGGCATTCATCGGCATGCTCAAGGGACGCAATTTCGGCAAGCAGCTCGTCAAGCTGGTATGAGCGGAGCTGCCGTGCGCGAACTCATCTTTCACCATTACCCGAACTCGCCGTTCTCGGAGAAGATCCGCCTGATCTTCGGGTTCAAGAAACTGGCATGGAAATCGGTGCTCATTCCGCCGGTGATGCCCAAGCCGAACCTGATCGCGCTGACCGGCGGCTACCGCCGCACGCCGGTGCTGCAGATCGGCGCCGACATCTACTGCGACACGGCACTGATCGCCGACGTGCTGGAGCGGATCGCCCCGTCGCCCGCGCTGTATCCGGCCGAGGTCGAAGGCGCGTCGCGCACGCTTGCGCAGTGGGCGGACAGCACCTTGTTCTGGACCGTCATTGCCTATGTCTTCCAGCCGGTCGCCATGCCTCACTTGCTGGGGCCGCTGACGCCGGAGCAGATGAAGGCTTTTGCCGCCGACCGCGCGGCGATGCGGGGCAATGCGCCACGCATGTCGGTCGGCGAAGCGACCGGCAATCTGCGGGAATACCTGCGCCGGCTGGAGAACATGCTGGCCGATGGCAAACCCTTCCTGCTCGGCAGCGCGGCAAGCATCGCCGACTTTTCCGTTTACCACTGCATCTGGTTCCTGCAGCTTGCCAAGCCGCTGGCCTCCATCCTCGACGCCGCGCCGCGGCTGAAGGAATGGGCGGACCGCATGGCCGCATTCGGACACGGTGAGCCGGAAAAGCTGCGATCGGAATCGGCGCTCGAGATTGCCGCGCAGGCGAGCGCCGCGGCGGCGGACCTGCTGTTTGTCGACACGCACGGCATCGCAAGGGGAGAGCGCGTAAGCGTCACTCCCACCGACTACGCGCTTGACCCGGTCGAGGGCGAGCTGCTTGTTTCAACCGATACCGAATGGGCCGTGCGCCGTACCGACCCCGTCGCGGGCGAGGTAGTCGTGCATTTCCCGCGCATCGGATTCCAACTCAAGAAAATCCAGACCAATTCAGGAGAACAGACATGAAAGACTTCCACGGCAAGGTTGCCGTCATCACCGGCGGCGCAAGCGGCTTCGGCCGCGAGTTCGCGGTCATCGGGGCGCGTCTCGGCATGAAGCTCGTCCTGGCCGACGTCCAGCAGGACGCACTGGACAAGGTGAAGGCGGAGCTCGAAGCGCAGGGCGCACAGGTGCTTGCCATGCGCTGCGACGTGCGCAAGGCGGAGCAGGTCACGGCGCTGGCCGATGCGGCAATGGAAAAGTTTGGCGCGGTGCACCTGGTGTTCAACAATGCCGGCGTGGGCTGCGGCGGCCTGGTCTGGGAAAGCTCCATCGCCGACTGGGAGTGGGTGCTGGGCGTGAACCTGTGGGGCGTGATCCACGGCGTGCGCACCTTCACGCCGCTGATGCTGGAATGCGCGAAGAAGGATCCCGGCTACGAGGGCCACATCGTCAACACCGCTTCGATGGCAGGCCTGCTGAATGCGCCGAACATGGGCATCTACAATGTTTCCAAACATGCCGTGGTGTCGCTGTCCGAGACCCTGTACCACGACCTGCAATTGATCAAGGCACCGATCGGCGCCTCCGTGCTGTGCCCGTACTTCGTGCCGACCGGCATCAGCCAGTCGCAGCGCAACCGCCCGGATGACGTCAAGGCCGAAGGTGCGCCGACGCTCAGCCAGGTTGCCGCGCAGGCGGTGTCCGACAAGGCGGTATCGTCCGGCAAGGTCACTGCGGCCGAAGTCGCCGAGCGCACCTTCAATGCCATCCGCGACGGCGGGTTCTACATCTACTCGCATCCGCAGGCGCTGGGCAATGTGCAGACCCGCATGGAAGACATCGTCCTGCAGCGCAATCCGACCGACCCGTTTGCAGCCGCGCCCCAGGTGCGCGAGATGCTGCAGGCGAAGATGAACGTGAAATAACATGGCGGCCGCCATCCGCGACGGGCAGTTCGCCGAACTGCCGAACGGCATGCGCCTGCACTTTGCGAGTGCAGGCGAAAAGGGCAGGCCGCTGATCCTGTTCGTACACGGGTTTCCCGAGTTCTGGTACGAATGGGAGGCGCAGCTGGCAGAGTTCGGCTCGGACTTCTTCGCAGTCGCGCCGGATCTGCGCGGCTTCAACCAGTCCGACATGCCGCTCGACCTCGGCCAGTACAAGGCCAAGCACATCGTCGACGACCTGCGCCTGCTCGCGCAGCACCTCGGCTACGACAAGTTCGTGATGGTTGCCCACGACTGGGGCGGCGCGATTGCCTGGAACTTCGCGATCGCGCTGCCGCAGCTGCTGCACAAGCTCATCATCATCAACTCGCCGCATCCCTACCTGTTCGCACAGGCCCTGGCAAACGATCCCGAGCAGAAGGCGGCCAGCGAGTACATGAACTGGCTGCGCGCCGAAGGCTCGGAAAGCGCGCTGGCCAAGGATGGGTTCAAGTTGCTGGAAGACCTGCTCAACGGCATGGGCAAATCGCCTACGCCGTGGTTCACGCCGGAAGTGCGGGCGCGTTATCATGCGTGCTGGTTGCGCGGGCTGACGGGCGGGGTGAATTACTACCGCGCATCGCCCTTGCACCCGCCGACCGCGGAACACGCCGGCCCGGCAAAGCTGCAGCTCAGTCCGGACGACTTCCGGGTCCGCATCCCGACGCGCGTGATCTGGGGCGAACGCGACATCGCCTTGCCCAAGTCGCTGCTCGACGGCCTCGATGCCGTGGTCGACGACCTGAAGCTCGAGCGCATCCCGGAGGGCACGCACTGGGTGATCCACGAACAACCGGAACGCGTCAACCGATTGATCCGCGGCTTCCTGGCTGAGTGACAAGCTGAACAAATACATCATCACATCATGGCACGCGAAGACTTTTCCTTTTTCCATTCCCTGCGGGTGCGCTGGGCCGAAGTCGACATGCAGGGCATCGTATTCAACGGCCACTACCTGACCTATTTCGACGTCGCGTTCACCGAATACTGGCGCGCGACCGGTCTGCCCGGCGTGCTGCAACAGGCCGAGGAGGGGCGCGAGATGTTTGCGCGCAAGGCGACTATCGAGTACCAGGCGCCGGCCCGCTTCGACGACGTGCTCGACATCGGCGTGCGCTGCGCCGGCTTCGGCCGGACCTCGGTACGCTTCGTCGTCGAGATCCACCACGGCGATGAACACCTGATTTCGGGCGAACTGGTGTATGTGTATGCGGACACCACCCTTCGAAAAGGGGTGCCCTGGCCCGACGCCTGGCGCGAGACCATCACCCGCTTCGAAAAACTCGCGCCGGCGGCACTATGAGCATCCGCGTCACACTGGGCGGCTGGGCGGTGCAACGGGCCGACGCCCAGGCGGTGCGCCTCGAAGTCTTCGTGCAGGAACAGAAGGTGCCGCTGGACATGGAATGGGACGAGATGGATGCGCGCTGTACCCATGCCGTCGCCTACGACGGCGAGGGCAGGGCCGTGGGCACCGGACGCCTTCTGCCTGACGGGCACATCGGGCGCATGGCGGTGCGCAAACCGGCGCGCGGAACCGGGATAGGCGCGCTTTTGCTGGAAGCGCTGGTCGAGGCTGCAAGGCAGCGCGGCGACCGCGAAGTGATGCTGAATGCGCAGACGCAGGCCGAGCCGTTCTATCTGCGCCATGGCTTCGTCCGCGAGGGCGAGGTGTTCATGGAGGCGGGCATCCCCCACATCCACATGCGCCGCCCGCTTACCTGAGCTGGCGCTCGCGCAGCACGGGCACACCGCTGTCCGGCAGCCGGACGAGGGTGGAAGAGCGCGTGCCGTATTCCGGGGACTCGATGCAGACCGCCGACAGGAGGCGTTCCCACTCCAGGGGGACACCGGTTTTCGGCAGCCGGCTGTCGGCGGCGAGGCTGGTGTCCGCGAGCATTTCAAAATACGCATCTTCCGGCGCCCCCTGGCACAGCAGGCTGGAAAATTGCGCTTTGGTGCGCACGAGCTTCGGCCATGGCGTGTCAAGCGCGCCGTTCGACAACCCGTACACACCCGGCGCGAGCGGCCTGCCGTTGCGCGGATCGTCCGGCGAGCCGTTGGAATACCAGACCAGCTCCTCTCGATTCCCCACCAGCAGGTTGAACCCGTTATAGGCCGCAGCGCGCGGCGCGAGGGCTTCCACGTATTGTTGCGGGGAGGCGATGCCGGACAGGTAGCCGGCGACGAGCTCTCCGCGTGACGGGACGCCGGTCCTTCTTTCAGACGGCGCCCGGATATTGGTGATGGCCGCGAAACGGCCTTCGCGCGTCACGCCCATCCAGGTGCCGCCGTCGCGCAGGTCGCGCCCGGCGTAGATGTGCGCTTCATCGCTCCACCACGTTGCCGGGGCCGAGGGGCGCTCATAGAATTCGTCGCGGTTGGCGGCGGCGACGAGCGGGATTCCGGGGACAAGCTTCCAGGCGAAGACGATCAGGCACATGCGGTTATGTCCACAAAATGTTCGGTGTGGCGTGGGCCGTCGGTCAGCGCGGCAAGGCCGTCGCGGGCAACGGCGTCGGCCAGCACGCTCTCAAAGCCGGGCGGAACGCTTTCGTAGATCTCCATCCACGTCTGCCGGCCATCCTTTTCTTCGGGCCTTCGCTTCAATGCGCCCGTGATCCCTTGATCCGCCGCAAGGCGCCGCTGCATGGCCTGCACGCGACCCTGCAAGCCCGGCGCGTCTTCGCTGCGTACCCGGTAGTAGATGTACAGATCCATGCGTTGCCGACGGGGCCGCGTCAGGCGGGCAGCGCGTAGGGCAGCTGCGCGAACTGCAGCCGGGGGCCGGTGGCGGAGCCAAGATGAATGCTGCCGTCTTCGGTCGCCGCCATCTTCACTTCCACGAGGCAATCGCTGCCGCCTTCCGGATTTCGCTCCGCATTCACCACCATGCCGCAGGGTTGGTCCGGATCGCCGCTCCAGAACACCTCATTGCCGGGCGCGACGTTACCGGTGTCCACCGTCGCCAGCAGCATGCGCCGCTTGAGCTTGCCGAGGTATTGGCTCCGCGCCACGATTTCCTGGCCCGGATAGCAGCCTTTCTTGAAATTGACGCCGCCGATCAGCTCGAAGTTGATCATCTGCGGGACGAACTGCTCCTGGGTAGGCTGCGTCACCAGCGGGATGCCGGCATGGATATCAGTGCGGCGCCACAGGGCGGTGGCGGCGGGGGACAGCGTCTTGGTCAGCTCCGGCCATGCGGCTTCGGCCGCGGCAGGCGCCGCCGCCCACAGGAAGCGCGGTTGGCCGAAGGCGTCGGGCAGGCGCACCAGGGTGCCATGCGGCGATTCCGTCAGCGTGTACGGCGCAGCGGGCAGCTGCGGAAACCAGGCGCCCAGCGTTTCTGCCGCCGCTTCGCCGCCGATGCCGAGCAAGGCGTGGTCGTGTGTGGCATCGGCCAGCTTGACCTTGGAGCGGAGCACGAACATCTGCAAGCGCTTTTGCACCGGCGGCTGGATCTGGCGCGGCAGCGCCAGCATGATTGCGCCGCCGGCCCGCCACATCAGGAAGGTCGCCAGCAGCCGGCCCTTGGGGGAGCAATAGCCGGCAAGGCGCGCTTCCTGCGGACCGAGGTGCTCGACGTCGTTGGTGAGCTGGTTGTGGAGGAAGCTCGCCGCGTCGTCACCCGCCGCGGAGATGAGGCCCATGTCGGTGAGCGGCGCGACAAAACCGCGCTGCAGCCCGCCCTGCGGGAGTGCGCCGCCGAAAGCCGCCACAGTCCCGGTTTCATCAAATTGCGCGCCCTGGCGTTCCAGGAATTGCAACCATGTGTTTGTCGATTCAGTCATAGACTCAAGTAAGTGCGCGGTTAGCCAGTATCATCATGGCTTGATTATAGTGACGTCTTCAAAAAGCCGTTCAGAGCCCCTTCGCTTTGTCCGGCATCTTTTGCAAAGGTCTGGTTTTGGTCAAAAAGTTTCTTGTATTCATTGTCGTCCTGGCGCTCCTGGGGTCCGCCATGGTCACGTTCTGGGCGTACCGCCCCATCCTTGCCGAGGGCGAGCAGCCGATCGAGTTCGCGATCAAGCCGGGCAGCAGCGTCAAGAGCAGCGCCGAGCAGATCGCGGCGGCCGGCGTGCCCCTCAATCCGGACCTGTTCCACCTGCTGACCCGGCTCTCCGGCCAGAGCGCGCGGCTGAAGGCAGGGAATTATGAACTAAAGCCTGGAACGTCACCGCTGGCGCTGATCGACCAGCTGGTGCGCGGCGAATTCGCCCAGGAGTCCATCGCCATCATCGAAGGCTGGACCTTCAAGCAAATGCGTGCCGCCATCGATGCCCACCCCCGCATCCGGCACGAGACGGCGGGACTGTCCGACAAAGACCTGCTGGCAAAAATCACCACCGACTACAAGTTCCCGGAAGGCCTGTTCTTCCCCGATACCTACCTCTTCGCCAAGAATTCGAGCGACCTGCAGATCTACCGCCAGGCGCACGCGCTCATGCTCAAGCGGCTGGAAGAGGCCTGGAGCAGGCGCGCGCCGGGCGTGCCGTACAAGTCGCCGTACGAGGCGCTCATCATGGCCTCGATCATTGAAAAGGAAACCGGGCAGAAATCGGAGCGCAACATGATTGCCGCGGTGTTCGTCAACCGGCTCCGGACGGGCATGCTGCTGCAGACTGACCCGACCGTCATCTACGGCATGGGCGATCGCTTCCAGGGCAACATCCGCAGGAAGGACCTCGAAACCGATACGCCGTACAACACCTACACCCGGCCCGGCCTGCCGCCCACGCCGATCGCCTTGCCCGGCGCGGAATCGCTGGCCGCGGCGCTGAACCCGGCCCGGTCGGACGTCCTGTATTTTGTTTCGCGAGGCAACGGAACGAGCGAATTTTCTAACAACCTTGCCGATCATAACCGCGCAGTGAACAAATACCAGCGATAATGCCGGCTGGATCGCACGGGGTTGGAAAACATGGCATTTGGCAGATTCATCAGCTTTGAAGGTATCGACGGCGCGGGCAAGTCCACGCACCTGGACTTCGTCGCAAGCCTGCTGAAAAAGAGCGGCAAGCGCGTCGTGGTCACGCGCGAGCCCGGCGGCACGCCGCTGGGCGAAAAATTGCGCTCGCTGGTGCTGAACGAGGAAATGAACATCGAAACCGAAGCCTTGCTCATGTTCGCCTCCCGCTGCGAGCACATCGAGCAAGTCATTGCGCCGGCGCTGGTGCGCGGCGAATGGGTGATTTCCGATCGCTTCACGGATGCCACCTTCGCCTACCAGGGTGGCGGGCGCAGGATGTCCATCGAAAAGCTCAAGACGCTGGAACGCTGCCTCCACCCGCACATCAAGCCGAACCTGACGCTGCTGTTCGACGTTCCCCTGGAAGTCGCCCGGGCGCGCCTGGACGCCACGCGCGAGCTGGACAAGTTCGAGCGCGAACAGTCGGAGTTTTTCGCCGGGGTGCGCAAGGAATACCTGCGCCGCGCGGCCGAAGAGCCGGACCGCATCCACGTCATCGATTCCTCGCGCCCGATCGGCGACATCCAGCGCGAGATCGAACAGATCATCTCCGCTATCTAATGTCCTCGCTCTATCCCTGGCAGCAGGCGCCGTGGCAGCAATTGCAACAGCTGCGCGGGCGACTTCCGCATGCCATCCTGTTCCACGGCCCGGAAGGCATCGGCAAGACCGCGTTCGCCTCGCATTTGGCCCAATCACTTCTTTGCCAGTCGCCGGCAGAGGGCGGGCATGCCTGCGGGCAGTGCGATCCCTGCGGCTGGTTCGCGCAGTACAGCCACCCCGACTTCCGCCGCGTGCGGCCGGAAGTGCTGGAAGAGGATGGCGCCGGCGAAGCCGAAGAGGGCGCAGAGGCCGGTGAGGGCAAGAAGTCCGGCAAGTCCGCCAAGGCGCCGTCGAAGGAAATCAAGATCGACCAGATCCGCGCCCTGGCCGATTTCATGAACGTGTCCACCCACCGGCAGGGCATGCGCATCGTGCTGCTGTATCCCGCGGAAACCCTGAACACCGCCGCCGCCAACGCCTTGCTCAAGACGCTGGAAGAGCCGCCGCCGGACACCCTGTTCCTGCTGGTGTCGAACAACCTCGACCGTCTGCTGCCCACCATCCTGTCGCGCTGCCGCAAGTTTGCGCTGTCGATGCCCTTGCAGGAAGACGCACTGGCATGGCTCCAACAGCAGGGCGTCGCCGATGCCGACGCATGGCTGGCCGAACAGGGCGGGGCGCCGCTCGCCGCGCTGGACGCGGCGCAGGGCGAAGGCCGCGAGACCCTGGATGAATTGCTGCGCCTGCTGGCCCGGCCGGGCGTGGAAGGCGCGCTGAAGACGGCGGAAAAGCTGCAGAAGGCACCGGTGGCCGAGCTTGTGGCGTGGTTGCAGCGCTGGCTCTACGACGTGTGTTCGCTCAAACTTTCGGGCAGAATCCGGTATTATCCGCGTTACCGGAAGGAACTGGCGGCACTGGCGCAGGGCGTCGACGTCGCCGGCCTGCTGCGGGTGCTGAAGGCTGTCAACGAGCGCCGCGCGGTGGCCGACCACCCGTTGTCGGCCCGCCTGTTCATCGAAGACATGCTGCTCGAATACGCATCGCTTTTCCCGAACTGACAAACAAGCAAGGACTGCCATGGCCGAAAACACTGTGAGCCCGATTCCTCCCGGCGCCGGCGGCGCGGCGGTCGCGCGTCCGTCGGTCCTGTCCCTGCCGATCAAGGAAAAGGCCGCGCTGTATGCCGCCTACATGCCCTTCCTGCAAAACGGCGGCATCTTCGTGCCGACCAACAAGCCCTACAAGATCGGCGACGAGATTTACCTCATCCTGACGCTGATGGACGACCCGACCAAGTACCCGATCGCCGGCAAGATCGCCTGGATCACCCCGGCCGGCGCCAACAACAACAAGGCGCAGGGCATCGGCGTGCATTTCTCGTCCGACGAGAGCGGCCAGCGCGTCAAGCACCGGATCGAGGAACTGCTCGGCGCCGCACTGCGTTCCACGCGCGCCACGCATACCCTGTAAGAAAAACGCTAATTTCATGTCTGCATTTACACCGTATACGCATCGCCTCGCCCGTTTCGAAGACCTTCCCGCCATCGTAGACATCTACAACAGTACCGTGCCCTCCCGCATGGTGACCGCGGATACCGAACCGATCAGCGTCGAGTCGCGCCATGCCTGGTTCGAGGAGCACACGCCCGAACGCCGCCCGCTGTGGGTGGCGGAAGAAGACGGCAAGATCATCGGCTGGCTGTCGTTTTCGAATTTCTACGGCCGCCCGGCCTACAACGGCACGGCCGAGCTCTCGATCTACCTGCACGAGGACGCGCGCGGCAAGGGGCTCGGGCGCTATTTCCTGTCCGAAGCGATCGCGTTCGCGCCGCAGATCCGGGTGCACACCCTGCTCGGGTTCATTTTCGGGCACAACATCCCCAGCCTGAAGCTGTTCGAAGCCTTCGGATTCGAACGCTGGGCGCACATGCCGCGCGTGGCAACCTTGGACGGCGTCGAACGCGACCTCGATATCCTCGGCAAGCGCGTGGCCTGAAGTCCGGCGCGAGTGCGCCGGCGGCGTTAAAATGCCGGCATGTATATCGATTCACATTGCCACATCAATTTCCCCGAGTTATCGGTCCGCCTGCCGGAGATTTTCGGCAAGATGGCGGAAAACAAGGTCACGCATGCACTGTGCATTTCGGTGAACATGCCGGAATTCCCGTCGGTGCTGGAACTGGCGGAACGCTATCCGAACGTCTATGCCTCGGTCGGCGTCCATCCTGACTACGAGGAAACGCCGGAAGTCAGCGTCGACGACCTCGTGCGGCTGGCTGCGCATCCGAAGATCGTCGGCATCGGCGAGACCGGGCTCGACTACTACCGTCTCGAGGGCGACCTCGAGTGGCAGCGCGAGCGCTTCCGCACTCATATCCGCGCCTCGCGTGCGACCGGCAAGCCGCTGATCATCCATACGCGCGCCGCCTCCGAAGACACGATCCGCATCATGCGGGAAGAAGGCGCCGGCACCGATGCCGGCGGCGCGGGCGGTGTGATGCACTGCTTCACGGAATCGCAGCAGGTGGCCGAGGCCGCCATGGAGATGGGCTTTTACATCTCGTTCTCCGGCATCGTCACCTTCAAGAATGCGAAGGACCTGCAGGCCGTGGCCCGCGCGGTGCCGCTGGAGCGCATGCTGATCGAAACCGACGCACCCTACCTTGCGCCGGTGCCGCACCGGGGCAAGATGAACGAGCCCGGATTCGTGAGCCATGTCGCGGAATTCCTGGCAACGCTGAAGGAAGTGCCCGTGGAGCAGGTGGCGCAGGCAACGACGGCCAATTTCTTCGATCTGTTCAAGGCGGCGAGGCCTTCATGAGAATGCGCCGCAGCCTCTTGCTCGGCGCGCTCGCGGCCGCCGTCTTTCCGGTGACGGTTTTTGCCGACGCCTACGTCGATTTCTTCCGCGCGGTGAAGATCGACAATGCCCGGACCGTCAAATCGCTGCTGGCGCGCGGGCTGGACCCGAACATTATCGAGGCCGAGCGGGGCGACACCGGAATGATTCTCGCGCTGCGAGAGGATTCGATGGACGTCTTCGAGGCCCTGCTCAACGCCCCGAATATTGACCTCGAAGCGAAGGCCGGCAACGGCGATAACGCACTGATGATCGCAAGCTTCAAGGGCAACAAGGCGGCGGTGGAAGCCCTGCTGGCGAAAGGCGCGGAGGTCAACCGGCCGGGCTGGACGCCGCTGCATTACGCCGCAGCGAACGGCCATAACGAGATCGTGCAGATGCTGCTGGAGAAGTCGGCCTACATCGATGCCGAATCGCCGAACAAGACTACGCCGATCATGATGGCGGCGCGCGGCGGGCACATCCGCACCGTCAAGCTCCTGCTCGACGAGGGCGCCGACGCCTCGCTCAAGAACGAGCTCGGGATGAACGCAATCGACTTCGCGGCGAAGCACAACCACCGGGACATCGCCGACGGCCTGACGAGCCGCCTTCGCAAGGAAGGCAAGCTGTAGGCGCCTAGTCGACGCCGATCCTGTTGCCCCAGACGCCGAAATGGACGCTGTTGGAGGTGCGCAGGAAGTGGACTTTCAATGCCGCAATCTCCGCAGCGACCTCTTTCGGAAACCCCTTGCGGCCGCCGCGCAGGTCCATCATCAGGCCATCGATGTAGCGCTCGCACTGCAGCGGGCGTTTCCAGATTTCGGCAAGGCGGTTGGCGATGCGCGGGTACTGCTGCGCCAGCGCATTCGGCCGGGCTTCCCGCGGGAGCGCGGCGAGCCACTTGAAAGCGATGGGCGAGAGGTCCGGCGGGGACTGATCGGAATCACGCAGGCGCGCGGAGTTCCAGTCCCTCGCGGGCAGCGGAGCCACGGGTCTTGCGACGTCGCCATGCAATATGCGCCGCGCCTCGTCCACGCTGACCTTCTCGAAAGGTATCTCCTTCATCTTGTCTCCTCCCCACATGTTCAAGTTTGCAGAGTTACAAGATGTTACAACGTCAATAATTGTTAAATAATTGATATTGTTAATAACTTTATTGCAACAGAGTAGGTTCAGACTATCGCTGGCTCTTACCCTTGCCCCGCGCAGGGCAGGGTCAGCCTGACTTCCAGTCCCCGGACGGGAAGGTTGCGCAGTGCGATGCTTCCGCCGTGCTGTTCGGCGATGTTGCGGGCGATGGTCAGGCCGAGGCCGGTGCCGCCGGTTTCGCGCGAACGCGAGGCTTCGAGCCGGTAGAACGGTTCAAACACGTTCTGCATTTCCGCTTCCGGGATGCCGGGGCCGCCGTCCGTAACGGCAATCAGGACATTGCTTCCCTCGCGACTGATGCTGATCTTCGCAAAACTGCCGTACTTGCAGGCGTTATCGATCAGGTTGGTCAGGCAGCGCCGCAGGGCGATCGGGCGCGCCATCAGCGACGCGCCGGAGCGGCCCTCCAGCGTGACATCCTCGCCGGCATCGACGGCATCCGCACAAACGCTGTCGACCAGGGAGTCGAGGTCGAGGAGCTGCATCGGACCGGCTGCGTCCATGCTCCGCGCCAGGTCCAGTCCCTCGCGCACCATGCCTTGCATCGCGGTCAGGTCGCCGATCAGTTTTTCCCGCAATTCCGCATCCTCCACCTTTTCCAGGCGCAGCCGCAGGCGGGTGAGCGGCGTCTGCAGGTCATGCGTGATCGCAGCGAGGATTTGCGCGCGCTGGCGGATATGCCCGCGGATGCGCGTCTGCATCGCGTTGAAGGCGGCGGCAGCCTGCCGGATTTCGGTCGCCCCGCGTTCGGGCAGGGGAGGGCGCTCAATATTGTTGCCGAGCTCGGTGGCCGCCCGGGCGAGCTGCTTGAGCGGACGCAGCGTCATGCGCGCGACGATGGCGGCAAGCACGCCGATACTGAGCAGGAACAGGACCGCATACAAAGTGAAGTCACCGCGCGGCGTGATCGGCGGCGGACGGGGCGGCAGCACGGTCAGGCGCAGGCGCGCGTTGTCGGGCAAGGTGACCAGCATCGCTTCGCACATCGGGCGGAGCTCGCCCTGGCGGCGGCGCGGCGGGCGGTGGCTGAAGTCGCAGTCCGCCGGGTCGGCCACCGCGGAAGCGATGCGGTAACCGTCGGGCAGGCGGCGTTCAAGCATTCCGGCGAGCTCGGATTGCTGGCCGCTCGCCTGGTCGTCCGCGGCCGCCGGCTCGGCGCGCATGCCGACACCGCGTGCGGCGGAGAGGAAGGGCGTACGCATGTCTGGCGCCACCGTGTCCAGCGACAGGATGAACTGCGCCAGCCGCTCCACCGCGTGGTAGTCGCGGAACTGCCCGATCATGCGCTGGCGCTCGTTGAAGGCGAGGCCGAGGGTGATGAGCGCGCTGGCGATGACGCCGGCAAGCAGTACCAGGACTACCCGGCTGGTCATCGACTGGAAGATGGCCTTGATTCCGCCTTTCATTCGCGCGTCACCGCAGTGGCGAGGACATAGCCTTCATTGCGCACCGTCTTGATGATCTGCGGCGAGCGCGCATCCTCGCCCAGCTTTTGCCGCAGGCGGCTGATTTGCAAGTCGATGGAGCGGTCGAAGGGATCGGCGTCGCGCCCGGCGATCATGTTGAGCAGCTGGTCGCGGCTGAGCACGCGGTTGGCGTGGTCGAGGAAGATCTTCAGCAGGCGGTACTCGGCGCCCGAGAGCGCGACGACCACGCCCTGCGGATTGACGAGGTGGCGTGCGGTGGTGTCCATCGTCCAGCCGGCGAAGCGCAGCATCTGCGACTCCGGCGCCTGCGCCGGGCCGGGAGCCGCCTGGGTGCGCCTCAGCACACTGCGAATGCGGGCGAACAGTTCGCGGGGTTCGAAGGGTTTCGGCAGGTAGTCGTCCGCGCCCATTTCCAGACCGAGGATGCGGTCCACCGGCTCGGCGCGCGCGGTCAGCATGATGACCGGGATGCTGGAGCGGGCGCGCAGGTTGCGGCACAGGGTCAGGCCATCGTCGCCGGGCAGGTTCAGGTCGAGCACGATGAGATCGATGCGGCGTTCATCCAGCACCTTCCACATGGCCTTGCCGTCGCCGGCAGTCGAGGTGCGGTAGCCGTTCTTTTCCAGGTAGTCGGCCAGCAGGCTGCTGATTTCACGATCGTCGTCGACGATCAGGATGTGGGCGGGAGTTTCCATGCACGCATTATGGCAAGCCGGGAGGCGGGAATGTTTGCGAATTGTATCGTGCGCGCCCGATCGTCCGGCAGCCGATACAGAACGATACAAAGCGCCGGCGTTCGCTACTTGCTGCTACAACATCGACGGCGGACGACATGGCGTTGATACATTTTCCCCGCATCATGGGAACCGTGCAAAGGGCACGAATTCAACCAGTGAAGAAGGAAAGAATCATGACCACATTTCGCAAGCGTTTCCTGATCGGTGTGATGGCCGCAACCCTAGGCGCAGGATCCCTGGCTGCCCATGCGCAGCGGCCGGATTGCGGGCCGCGGGGTGCGGGCCACCACTCGCCTGAGAAGATGGCGGAGCGTTTCGAGAAGCGCCAGTCGGCGCTGCATGACAAGCTGAAACTGAACGCCAACCAGGAAGGCGCCTGGAAGGCTTACGTCGACCGGATCAAGCCAGTTGCGCCGGCGCAGCGCCCCGACCGTGCCGAGATCGAAAAGCTGCCGGCGCCGGAGCGCATGGAAAGGATGTACGGCTTCATGCAGGACAACCAGAAGCGCATGGCCGACCGTATCGCGGCCACCAAGGAGTTCTATGCGGTGCTGACGCCCGAGCAGAAGAAAATCTTCGACGACGAGTTCAAGCCCGGAATGGGGCACCGCCACCACCGCGGCCATTCCTGATCAGTGGAGTTTGATGCGAGGGTTGCGCACCCAGTCGATGGTTTCCGCCCAGGTCGCCAGCCAGGTCTGGAACCAGCCGTTGACGGCGATCTGGTGGTTCTTGTGCAGCCACCAGTACATCCATTTGGCGATGTGGCCCTCGACGAAGACTGAACCCCGCGCAACCGCCCCCATCAGGCTGCCTACCGCGCTGTAATCGCCGAGCGAGACCAGCGAGCCGCGGTCGCGGTAGGTGAATTCCAGCAGCGGTTTGCCTTCCAGCATCCGGCGCAGGGATTTGGCCAGTGTGCTGGCCTGCTGGTGGGCTGCCTGCGCGCGGGGCGGCACCATGGGCTGGCCCTCGCCCTGCGGACAGGCGGCGCAATCGCCCATCGCGAAAATCGACGGGTCGCGCGTCGTCTGCATCGTGCGGTGGACCACCAGCTGGTTGATGCGGTTGGTTTCCAGTCCGTCGATCTCTTTCAGGAAGTCCGGCACCTTGATGCCGGCGCACCACACCACGATCCCGCTCGGGATGAATTTGCCGCTCGCCATCTGCACGCCATCCTTGCGCACCTCTACCACGCGTTCATTGGTGTAGATATCGATGTCCAGCTCGCGCAGCTCGTGCGCAACCGCGCCGGACAGGCGCTCCGGCAGCGCGCTCAGGATGCGCGGCGCGGCATCCACCACCACGATCTTCAAGTCCTTCTCCGGATCGAAATTGGCCATGCCGTAGCTGGAGAGCACCTTCGTCGTCAGGTGCAGCTCCGCCGACAGCTCGACCCCGGTCGCGCCGCCGCCGATGATGGTCACCGTGAAGCGGCCTTCGCCCGGGGCTTTTGCTCTGGCCTGCGCGCGCAGGCAAGAGTTGATCAACCGCTCGTGGAAGCGCTCGGCAGATCCCGTGGAGTCGAGCATGATCGTGTGCTCGTGCACGCCGGGCGTATTGAAGTCGTTGGTCTGGCTGCCGATGGCCATAACCAGGGTGTCATACTTGATCGTCTGGCGCGGCAGGATCTCCACGCCTTCTTCGTCGTAGGTCGGTGCGAGGAAAATTTCCTTGGCGGCGCGGTTCAGTCCGTCCATGCTCCCGAGCCGGAAGGTGAAGTGGTTGGCGCGCGCGACGGCGAGGTATTCCAGTTCGTCCGCGTGGCTGTCCATCGTGCCGGCTGCGACCTGGTGCAGCAGCGGTTTCCACAAATGGGTACGGGCCGCATCGACTAAGGTGATGCGCGCTTTGTTCTTGCGGCCAAGCGTCTTGCCCAGCCGGACGGCCAGCTCAAGTCCGCCGGCGCCTCCGCCGACAACCACAATATGATGGAGGGATACCTCTGGCTGTTTGCTCAAATGGAACTCCTTTCGGAAAGGCGGGATCAGGATGATTTTATTATGATGGTGACATTTCTCCGGGAAATGCCGGTCATCCTCCTCTGGTACGACGGGTAAAGCCGTTCTATGATCGCCCGGGAACGATTGATTCACATCAAACAAACTGGTGAATCTGTTTGCTACAGTCGCGACCACCTATCACAAGGATAACAATGAACAACCCTTTCGCCGGCCGTTCCGGCACCGCTACTGCACCGAGGTGACGATGGCTGGCCCGAAAATCAAGGTCGAAGAGTTCCTGAACAAGCTGCCTCTGTTCAACGAGATTGCGCCCGGGGAGTTGAAGCAGATCGCGGATTGCGTCGTCGAAAGCCATGTCGCCAAGGGCGAGGTGATCTTCCGCCGCGGCGATCCCTGCGCGGGATTCCATATCGTCATCTACGGACAAGTGAAGCTCGCTTTCACCTCACCGGACGGCAACGAGAAAGTGGTGGAGATCATCGGGCCGGGGCATAGCTTCGGCGAGGCGCTGATGTTCATGGAAAAGCCCTACATCGTCACCGCGCAGGCGCTGGCCGACACCTTGCTGCTGCATGTGCCGAAGCAGGCGGTGTTCGATGAACTGGAGCGCGACACGAAGTTTGCGCGCAAGATGCTGGCCGGGCTGAGTCGGCGCCTGCACGGGCTGATCTCGGATGTGGAAGCCTACTCGCTCAGTTCCGGCGCGCAGCGCGTGATCGGCTACCTGTTGAAGTCCGAGGCGCAGCATGACGGGGACCAGATCACGCTCGCGGTGAGCAAGACGGTGCTCTCGTCGCGGCTGAACCTGACGCCGGAGCACTTTTCACGCATCCTGCATGATCTTGTGGTCAAGAAGATGATTCAGGTGGATGGCCGCACCATCACCATCCTCGACATCGAGAAGCTTCGCTCGTACGAGGGGCGTTAGCAGGGTTGTGCCGTCATTCCCGCCTTCGCGGGAATGACGGGGAATGGGCGTGTGAGAAATTGAACGGAAGGTGCCCGCAGACAGAATGCGGCACCCAATTAGGCTGGCTTCAACTTGGACGTCCCCAGCGACAGCTCCCGGTAGGTCCGCACCGCCTTCAGCAGGTTCACCCACAGCCAGGTGGACGACACCGCCAGCACGATGCCCGCCGCCTGCGCGAGCACGGGAAGCACCGGCGCCGCCACCAGCAGCACAAGCCCCAGCAGATGCAGGAAAAACTGCCGCTCCGCATCCCGGTCCGGCAGGATCTGCTTCACATTGGGCACCTTCGCGGCGCCCGCGAGCCGGTTCTGCAGGTGGTACCACACCAGGAAGGGTACGATCTTGTACAGCATGCCGTTGATGACGGAATAGCCGAAGCCCGCGATCACCAGCGCCCCCAGCACAAACGGATAGGCAGGGTGCTGCGCGAGCGCGGGGAAGACGGTTCCCGCCGCCCACAGCACGCCAGCGGCGAGAATGCTGATCAGCGAGGTGCGCCAGAAAAACGTCGTTGCATCCGGCTTGGGCCGTTTGCGCTGCCGCAGCAGGTTCAGCGTGATCATCGCGAACCCCATCCAGGCAAGGATGAGCAGGGCAGTGAACCAGGGCTCGGAGCGGCTGCCGTCGATCGCCGCCGCGCTGCGCAGCACCAGCAGCACGAACACCGTCCAGGCAAATCCGCGCGTCATCCACTGCGGATACACGGGCGTCACCTGGAACATCGGCACTACCTGGTAGGCGACGCCGGCCACCAGCAGGCCCAGCCATCCGAGCAAGCCCCACGATACATGCAGGTCGGTGATCAGCAGCAGGGGCAGGGAGAGCGGCCACGCGAAACCGGCGGCCGCGGCAATGCCGAAGCCGGCGGCGGCGGCGAGGGCGCTCAAGGCCAGGCGTATCGCCACCAGCATCGGCGCGGCATGCGGCGCGCTCCACACCCGTTTCAACAGGATCAGCAGCAGCCAGCCGAATCCCGATCCCAGCATCAGCATGGCGATGCGGATCAGCAGCGGCGAAGCGTGCAAGAAGCCGCAGGAAAGCGCAAGCGCGCCCGCGCCGAGCAGTGCATGCACGCTGGCCGCGGTGCGGTTGGTATAAGGAATCTCGATGCCCGACACGACAGGCAGGATCTGCAGCAGGGCGCCGAGCATGCACATGCCGAGGAAGCCCAGCGTCAGCAGGTGCGTCAATGCGAGCGCGTCCGGTGTCCACCGCGATACGAACATCGCCGGCCCCGTCCACGCCAGCAGGAGGCCCGCGAGGATGCCGAAGGCCGGCGCCGTGAGGAAGAAGCGCAAGGGCACCGCCAGCCCCGGCGTCTGTTCGAACGAGAGGACGCGCTGCATCGCTACTGCCAGATCAGGACTTCATACAGGTAATCCTCGCGGCTCTTCGTTTCATGCTGGTAGCCGTTGCGCTGGAGGATGCCGTACAGGGGAATCGGCTCGCGCGGGATCAGCACCCGCAGGCGCTGGCCGGGCTGCAGCCTGCCGAGCGCATCGAGCACGCGCTCCAGCGGCTCCGGCGGCTCCAGGCCGCAGACGTCGATGTCGATAATGTCGGCGCTCATGACGCGATCCCGATCCCGCGCATGGCGCCGATGATGTCGTCCTGGCGGCCGGCGAGCACGCGGTCCGACATCGGATAGAGGATGCTTTCTTCTTTCATGTTGTGCTGCTGCATGAGGGTGTTCAAGGTTTCCGAGTAGCCGAGGAAGCCGTCCGCGTCGCGCTTGGCGAGGCACTCGTTCAGCATTGAGATGACCTCACGCATCTGCCCGTGTTCCATGCGCATGACGGCGGTCGGCCCCTGGCGGCTGCCGGTCGCCTCTTCGAATTCCGGAAAGAGCACCTGTTCTTCCATCGCGAAATGCTGTTCGAGCGATTCGCAGAAGGCCTGCATTGCCTGTTCGGCATTGGTCCACAGCGTGGCCGCAACGGCAGTCTCGGCTTGCGCGAAGAAGTCGTCGCAGCGCTTGTGGTCGGTGCCGAGGTGGCGGGAAATCGTTTCCATTGGCGTCTTTCGGGAGAGGTGGACTGTAAGGCGGATTGTGACGCCGGGGCCAAACGGCAATCCTTGATTCAGGTTAAGGAATGAAAGGCGCGCCAACGACTACAGTGAGCAAAATTGCCACGAAAACCCGGCGGCAATGCCTAGCAGAGGCAAGTCCGGATTACTTGACTGAGATCAAACAAATTGCAAAAGCCATTTGCTACATTCGCTCGTTGCTTATCGGAACTGGAAGGACCTCTGTGCTGAAGACTGCTTTTGAAACCTTTAACGTCAGGGGTCGGCCCCTGCTTCCCATTGTGCAGGGGGGCATGGGCGTGGGCGTTTCCGCCCACCGGCTTGCCGGCAATGTCGCCCGCCTGGGCGGCGTCGGCACCATTTCCAGCGTGGACTTGCGCCGCCATCACCCGGACCTGATGGCGCAGACCGGCAAGTCGCGCAACAAGGAACTCATCGACCGCGCGAATCTGATCGCGCTCGACCGCGAAATCAAGGCCGCCAAGGTCATCGCCGACGGCAACGGCATGGTCGCCGTGAACATCATGCGCGCGGTTGCCGAATATGCATCGTATGTGAAGCAGGCTTGCGAAAGCGGCATCGACGCCGTGGTGGTCGGCGCCGGGCTGCCGCTCGACCTGCCGGAACTCACCGTCGACTATCCCGATGTCGCATTGATCCCGATCCTGTCGGACGTGCGCGGCATTGCGCTCATCATGAAGAAGTGGATGCGCAAGAACCGCCTGCCGGACGCGATCGTCATCGAAAACCCGAAATACGCAGCGGGCCACCTCGGCGCATCGAAGCCCGAGGACGTGGACGCGCCGCACTTCGCCTTCCCCGCCGTGCTGGAAGGCACGCTGGAACTGTTCAAGGAACTCGGCATCGAGCGCGAGCGCATTCCGCTCATCGCCGCCGGCGGCGTCAACTCGCATGAGCAGGTGCGCGAGCTGTTCAAGATGGGCGCCAGCGCGATCCAGCTCGGCACCGCATTCGCCGTCACGCAAGAGGGCGACGCGCACATCAACTTCAAGAAGATCCTCGCCGAAGCGAAGCCGGAAGACATCGTCACCTTCATGAGCGTGGCCGGCCTGCCGGCGCGCGGCGTGCGTACCCCGTGGCTGGTGAACTACCTCGAGAAGGAAGCCAAGCTGCAGAGCAAGGCCGGCCCCAAGCAGTGCACCGTCGGCTTCGACTGCCTCGCGCAGTGCGGCCTGCGCGACGGCATCGCCAAGGCAGGCCAGTTCTGCATCGATACCCAGCTCGCTTTTGCGCTGGAAGGCGACGTCAAGCGCGGCCTGTTCTTCCGCGGCTCCGAGAAGCTTCCGTTCGGCAGCGAGATCCGTTCCGTGCGCGAACTGATCGAGTTCCTGCTGTCTGGCAAGCGTCCGGAAAAGACGATTGACAGCAGCGCAACGAACCCGGCTTGTGCCGCCGCGACGCCAGCCTGAGCAGGCTTTATCAGGGAAAAACTCGTGCAGCAGACAACGACACAGATGGAACTCGTGGCGCCGGCGGGAAGCCTGCCCGCGCTGAAGGCCGCCGTTGATAACGGTGCCGATTGCGTCTACCTCGGCTTCCGCGATGCGACCAACGCGCGCAACTTCGCGGGCCTGAACTTCGACGACAACGCGATCGCGGAAGGCATCCGCTACGCCCATGGCAAAGGCAGCAAGGTGCTGCTCGCGCTGAACACCTATCCGCAGGCAGAAAACTGGGCACCGTGGCGTACCGCGGTCGACCGCGCGGCGCAGGCCGGCATCGACGCCATCATCCTGGCCGACCCGGCCCTGATGCAATACGCCGCCAACAAGTATCCGCAGCTGCGCCTGCACCTGTCGGTGCAGGGCTCGGCAACCAACTTCGAAGCGATCAACTTCTACCACAAGCGCTTCAACATCCAGCGCGCCGTGCTGCCGCGCGTGCTGTCCATGGAGCAGGTGGAGTACGTCACTCAAAACACACCGGTGGAAATCGAGGTATTCGGTTTCGGCAGCCTGTGCGTGATGGTGGAGGGACGCTGCGCGCTCTCGTCCTATGTGACCGGCGAAGCGCCGAACACGCACGGCGTATGCTCGCCGGCCAAGGCGGTGCGCTGGCAGCAGACGCCGAAGGGACTGGAGTCGCGCCTGAACGGCGTGCTGATCGACCGCTACGAGGAAGGCGAGAACGCCGGCTACCCGACCCTGTGCAAGGGCCGTTTCGACGTCAACGACGAAAACTACTACGCGATCGAGGAGCCGACCAGCCTCAACACGCTGGAACTGCTGCCGCAGCTGCTGCAGCTCGGCGTGCGCGCGATCAAGATCGAAGGCCGCCAGCGCAGCCCTGCCTACGTCGCGCAGGTGACCAAGGTATGGCGCGAAGCCATCGACAACGCGCTCGACAGCTCCCAGCGCTACTCGGTGAAGCCGCTGTGGATGTCCGAGCTCAACAAGGTCGCGGAAGGGCAGCAGCACACGCTGGGCGCCTATCACCGCCCCTGGAAGTAAAGGAAAACGACAATGAAGCTTTCGCTCGGACCCATCCTCTACTTCTGGCCGCGCAATACCGTCTTCGAGTTTTACCAGGAAATGGCGAACGCGCCGGTCGACATCGTCTACCTCGGCGAAGCCGTCTGCTCGCGACGCCGCGAGCTGCGCCTGTCCGACTGGATCGACATCGCTGACATGCTGGCTGCGGCCGGCAAGGAAGTCGTGCTGTCCACGCAGGCGCTGCTGGAGTCCAAGACCGACATCGGCACGCTGCACCGGATCACGGAAAACGGCCGCTACGGCGTCGAAGCCAACGACATGGGCGCGGTGAACTGCGTCGCCGGGAAAACACCGTTCGTCGCCGGCCCGCACCTCAACGTATTCAACGCGCCGACGCTGCAGTTCATGGCCGAGACCGGTGCCAAGCGCTGGGTGATGCCGCTTGAAATGAGCCGCGACGGTCTCTCGCACATCCAGAAGGACCGCCCCGCGGGCATCGAAACCGAGGTGTTCGCCTACGGCCGCATGCCGCTCGCCTTCTCCGCGCGCTGCTTCACCGCGCGTCACCGCAACCTGCCCAAGGACGACTGCCAGTTCGCGTGCATGGAATACCCGGACGGCCTGCCGCTGAAGACCCGCGAGAGCCAGCATTTCCTCACGCTCAACGGCATCCAGACGCAATCGGCGCTGGTGTACAACCTCGTGGCCGAACTGGGCGCGATGGAAGAACTCGGCGTGGACATTGCGCGCATCAGCCCGCAGGCGCAGAACACGGCAGCCATCGCGACATTGTTCCGCGAAGTGCTGGACAAGAAGCTGAGCGGCGCCGATGCACTGAAACAAATGGAAGCACTGATGCCCGAGCAGCCGTGCAACGGTTACTGGTACGGCAAGCCCGGCCTCGACCGCATGGTAGCCTGACCAGAGTCCGTAGGGTGGGTAGCGCGCAGCGAAACCCACCAGCACCCCGCCTCCATAAAAAGGTACCCACATGACCCCCAACCGCTTCGTCCTGCCCGAGCCCGTAGGCAAGCTGCTGTCGCTGCTGCCGGTGTATCCCGGCTCCTTCCTGTTCGCGACCGGCCTGAACCTCGCGCTCAAGAGCAACCTGCCCGCCGACGTGCAGCAATCGCTGTCCGGCAAGAAGCTGCGCATCAAGGTCACCGATGCGCGCCTGTCCTTCGACTTCCTGTGGAGCGGCGGCCGTTTCGTCGCCGGCAGCAACCAGGGGGAACCCGATCTCACCATCGGTGCGAGTGCGCATGATTTCCTGCTGCTCGCACGCCGCCAGGAAGATCCGGACACGCTGTTCTTCAGCCGCCGCCTCTCGATGGAAGGCGACACCGAACTTGGCCTGCTGGTGAAGAACACGCTCGACGCCATCGAGCTGCCGGTCTTCGAACTCGGCAAACTCGCTCCCGCACGCGTCTTCGGCCGCATCAAGCCGGGCGGCGGCAACGAGCAGTCCTGATCGCACCCATGGCCGCGCGCAACCCCGACCTGCCGCTGGTGTATTCCTGCTCCGGCTGCTCCAGCGCCGCGCAGACGGCGAACCAGGTGGCATTGCAACTGGATCGCCAGGGCGTTGCTGAAATGTCCTGCATCGCCGGCGTGGGCGGCGATGTGCCGCACCTGCTCAAGATCGCCAAGTCGGGCAGGCCGATTGTCGGCATCGACGGCTGCGTGCTCGCCTGCGTGAAAAGCTCGCTCGCGCGGCACGGCATTGCGCCGCGCTGGTATCTGCAGCTGCATGAGTATGGCGTGAAAAAACGCTATCACACCGACTTCGATGCGGAGCAGGTGGAATCGGTGACCGCGGAAGTGACTCGCCTGGTCACTGCACCCGACGCCTGACGCATTGTCTTCATCGCTGCACACCGCAGCGCGCTGTCTTTTCGACACTCTCCCTCATCGCGTTTTTGCATGGCTTGCATCTGTGTTTTTCAACGCTCATGCGGCACGAAAAAGTACCTCGGAGAACTTTGATCCAAATCATGTACTTTCCATGCATCAAAACGGAGAATGCGCGGCAAGTAGTACACAACCGCGGTAATGCACATTCCCGCATTTGATTCGTAGTAGCCACATGTTGGAGAAAACCTAAAATGGGTAAGGACAAGCAAGACCTGATCAAACAAGACGCGCCGCAGTTGGAAAACCGTCGTCGCTTCCTCGGCCGCAGCGCGTTGCTCGGTCTGGCAGGCGCAGGTGTTTCGATGGGCCTCACGGGTTGCAAGGATGACGCCAAGGCGGCCACCGGCGGTACTGCCGCGGCGCCTGCAGCCGCGCACGCACAGCTCGGCGGCGAAGTGCATCCCGGCCAGCTCGACGAGTACTACCATTTCTCCAGCGGCGGCCACTCCGGCGAAGTGCGCATCATCGGCGTTCCGTCCGGACGCGAACTGCGCCGCATCCCGGTGTTCAACATCGACCCGATGGTCGGTTGGGGCATCACCAACGAATCCAAGGCCATCATCGGCACCAATCCCGACGGCAGCCTGAAGTACACCACCGGCGATACCCACCACGTGCACGGCAGCTACAAGGACGGCACGTATGACGGCCGCTGGCTGTTCGTCAACGACAAGATCCACTCCCGCGTCGCCCGCATCCGCATGGATACGATGGAAGTCGACAAGATCACCGAGCTGCCCAACGTGATGGGCTTCCACGGCATCTTCCCGGACAAGTGCGACCCGGTCGATCCGAAGATCAACTACACCACCCGCGTATTCTGCGGCGCCGAATTCCACTGCCCGCTGCCCAACGACGGCCGCGATCTCGACGATCCGAGCAAGTGGGGCGCGCTGTTCACCTGCGTCGATGCGGAGTCGATGGAAGTCCGCTGGCAGGTGCGCGTGGACGGCAACATGGACCTGACCGCCACCTCCTATGACGGCAAGCTGGTGGCATCCAACCAGTACAACGTCGAGAACTCGGCGGAACTGGGCGGCATGATGTCTTCCGAACACGATGCCTGCGTGTTCCTCAATGTCGAGCGCATCGAGAAGCTGGTCAAGGAAGGCAAGTTCACCACCATCGGCAAGTCCAAGGTGCCGGTCGTCGACGGCCGCAAGGCAGCCAACAGCGATCCGAAGACCGCCGTGACCTGCTACGTCCCGGTCGGCAAGAACCCGCACGGCGTCAACGCCAGCCCGGACGGCAAGTACTTCGTCTGCTCCGGCAAGCTGTCGCCCACGGGCACCGTGATCGAACTGGCAGCAGTGCACAAGTGGTTCGCCGGCGAACTGGCGAAGGAACGCGATGCAGTCGTCGCCGAAGTGGAACTCGGCCTGGGCCCCTTGCATACCGGTTTCGACGGCAAGGGCAATGCCTACACCTCGCTGTTCCTCGACAGCCAGCTCGTGAAGTGGAACATCGAGAAGGCAATCGCTTTCGCCAAGGGCGACAAGTCCGCCAAGTACGTGGTCGACCGCATCGACGTGCACTACCAGCCGGGCCACGGTTTCGCCTCCATGGGCGAGACCAAGGAAGCCGACGGCAAGTACTTCAACTCGGGCAACAAGTTCTCGAAGGACCGCTTCCTGCCGGTTGGCCCGCTGCACCCGGAAACGGAGCAGCTGATCGACATCAGCGGCGAGAAACTGCGCCTGATCGCGGACCACACTGCGTACCCGGAACCGCACGACGGCATCATCGTGCGCCGCGACGTGGTGAAGACCAGCAAGATCTACAACCTGGACGATTTTGCGAACAAGGTCACGCCGGAAAACATGGGCGTCGA
>NZ_DASRXF010000153.1:0-19570 GCF_035654295.1 Noviherbaspirillum sp.
CTGCGGCACCTCGACCGAACCAACCTGTTTCATGCGCTTCTTGCCCGCCTTCTGCTTCTCAAGCAGCTTGCGCTTGCGCGAGATGTCGCCGCCGTAGCACTTGGCAAGGACGTTCTTGCGCATTGCCTTGACGTTCTCGCGGGCGATGATGTTCGCCCCGATCGCTGCCTGGATGGCGACATCGAACATCTGGCGCGGAATCAGCTCGCGCATCTTCGCCGCGACGGCGCGCCCGCGATACTGGCTGCTGGAACGGTGCACGATGATCGCCAGCGCATCCACCTTCTCGCTGTTGATCAGCATGTCGACCTTGACCACGTCGGCGGCACGGTACTCCTTGAACTCATAATCCATGGAAGCGTAACCGCGCGAGGTCGACTTGAGCTTGTCGAAGAAGTCGAGCACGATCTCGGCCATCGGCATTTCGTAAGTCAGCATGACTTGCTTGCCGTGGTAGGTCATGTTGATCTGAACGCCGCGCTTTTGCGTGCATAGCGTGATGACCGATCCGACGTACTCCTGCGGCATGTACAGATTGACGGTAACGATAGGCTCGCGGATCTCGTCGATCTTGGCCGGGTCCGGCATCTTCGACGGGTTGTCGACCATGATGAGCGTGCCGTCGCGCTGGACGACTTCGTACACGACGGTCGGCGCGGTCGTGATGAGGTCCATGTCGAATTCGCGCTCGAGGCGCTCCTGCACGATCTCCATGTGCAGCAGGCCGAGGAAGCCGCAACGGAAGCCGAAGCCCAACGCCTGCGACACTTCCGGCTCGTATTGCAATGCTGCGTCGTTGAGCTTGAGCTTCTCGAGCGAATCGCGCAGCGCATCGTACTGGTTTGCCTCGACCGGGAACAGGCCGGCAAATACCTGCGGCTGCACTTCCTTGAAGCCGGGCAGCGGCTCGGTGGCGGGCTTTGCGGCCAGCGTGATCGTATCGCCGACGCGTGCCGCCTTCAGCTCCTTGATGCCGGCAATGACGAAGCCCACCTGCCCTGCAGACAGCGATTCGCGGGCCTGCGACTTCGGCGTAAATACGCCGACGCTTTCAGTCAGGTACTGCGCACCGGTCGCCATCAGCGAAATCTTGTCCTTCGGACGGAGCGTTCCGTTGACGATACGCACGAGCATCACCACGCCGACGTAGTTGTCGAACCATGAATCGATGATCAAGCCTTGCAGCAGGCCGTCCGGGTCACCCTTCGGCGGCGGCACCTGGGCGATCAAAGCTTCAAGCACGTCCTCGACGCCCATACCGGTCTTGGCCGAACAGCGGACAGCGTCGCCGGCGTCGATGCCGATCACATCCTCGATTTCGCGGATGGCATTGTCGGGGTCGGCGGAAGGCAGGTCGATCTTGTTGAGGACTGGAACGACTTCCACGTCGAGGTCGAGCGCGGTGTAGCAGTTCGCCACTGTCTGCGCCTCAACGCCTTGCGAAGCGTCCACCACCAGCAGCGCGCCTTCGCATGCGGACAGCGAGCGGCTGACTTCATAGCTGAAGTCGACGTGGCCGGGCGTATCGATGAGGTTCAGGTTGTAGGTCTTGCCGTCGCGTGCCTTGTAGGCCAGTGCAGCAGTCTGCGCCTTGATGGTGATGCCGCGTTCGCGTTCCAGATCCATCGAGTCCAGCACTTGCGCTTCCATCTCGCGGTCCGAGAGACCGCCGCAGATCTGGATGATGCGGTCGGCAAGCGTTGACTTGCCATGGTCGATATGCGCGATGATGGAAAAATTCCGGATGTTGTCCATTAGCTAAGTTGCAATTACAAAAAAGGCGCTCTGTACAGGGGGGCTCCCCTAACGAGCGCCTTATAGACAGAAGGTTATTCGATAGGCGGCATTTTACCGGATTTCACAGGGGAAATCCCGCAAAATCGCCGACAACCGAACGCGGGGCTGACGCGGCCGTGCCCTTGCAATCGCTAAGCCGCCTGGAGGAATGCGCGGACTCTCGCGTCGTCCAGAAAGTAATTGCACAACTGAACCGAATCGGAATTGCCCTTTTTTCCATACAGGACGGGCACCAGTTCATCGAACTGCGCCACCAGGGCTTCATCCGCGTCGACATCCATCAATTCCACGGTAAAGGGGTATTCCCCGCTCAGGGCCTGCAAAGCCTCGAGCATGTCGTCGCACAGGTGGCAATAGGATCGGGTATAGAGCGTGAAATGGACCACGGCGTTGCCAGGAGCATTGTTCGTTTCGCAATCAATGTCTGCGCCGGTCAGCGTCAGCATTGGTCAGTATAGTGGCAAACTTTCAGCGCAAGAAGGCTGCAGGCCCGCGCGCGGGCCTGCGGTCCTTCCTACTGCCCGTTGGGGCGAATCGGGACGAATTGGGATGCGTCACCGCGGCGAACCAGGACAACCGCGAGCTTCTTCGGCTCCAGTTTGGTCACCAGCGCGTTGAACTGCTTCACATCTTTCACGTCGTTGTTGTTCAAACGTAGGATGACGTCCCCGGCGCGCAGACCGGCACGGCCGGCAGCCCCTTCGGCTGCATCGACAATGACGCCGCCGTCGACCTTGAGCTCCTTCTTCTGCGCCTCGGACAGGTCGCTCACGACGAGCCCGAGCGCATTGGGCGTCTGCTCGGGCTTGGGCTTCTTTTCGTCCTTGCGGGCGACTTTTTCCGGCTCCAGCTCGGCGACCGTCAAGGTCACTTCCTTGGCCGCGCCCTTGCGCCACACGGTCAGGGTGCCTTTCGTGCCCGGCTTGGTCGCGCCGACCAGGCGCGGCAGGTCGCTGGACTTTTCGATGTTGGCGCCGTTGAACTTGAGGATGATGTCGCCGGCCTCGAGCCCGCCCTTCTCCGCGGGTCCGCCCGGCTCGACGCGCTGGATCAGCGCACCCTGCGCCCTCGCCAGGCCGAGCGATTCCGCCACGTCCTTGGTCACTTCGCCGATCTGGACGCCGATGCGGCCGCGCGTCACGCGGCCGGAGACGCGCAGCTGCTCGGCAACGCGCATTGCTTCGTCGATCGGCACTGCGAACGAGATGCCCATGTAACCGCCCGAACGGCTGTAGATCTGCGAGTTGATGCCGATGACCTCACCGCGCATGTTGATCAGCGGGCCGCCGGAATTGCCGGGGTTGACTGCAACGTCGGTCTGGATCAGCGGCAGGTAATCGCCCGTATCGCGCGCTTTCGCGGAGATGATGCCGGCAGTGACGGTGTTCTCGAGTCCGAAGGGCGAACCGATCGCGATCACCCATTCCCCCACGCGCAACTTGTTCGGGTCGCCGATCGTCAAGCGCGGCAGGTTGTTGCCCTCGATCTTGACCACGGCAACGTCGGTGCGCTTGTCGACGCCGATGATCTTGGCCTTGTATTCGCGTTTGTCGGTAAGGGTCACGTAGACATCATCCGCGCCATCCACCACATGGGCGTTGGTCAGCACGAAACCGTCGGCAGAAATGATGAATCCCGACCCGACCCCGCGCGGCACTTCCTCTTCCTGCTGGGGGGCAGGGCGGCGTCCCCTCGGGGCGGGTTGCTGGCGTGGCGGAACGGGGACTCCGAAGAAGCGGCGGAAAAACTCCTGCATCTCTTCGTCTTCGGCGCCGGGAATGCCGCCATTCTGACCAGGCTTGACCCGCTCCGTCGTCCGGATGTTGACGACTGCACCGCCGGTTTTCTCAACCAGGTCCGCAAAATCGGGGAGCACCACATTGGCTGCGTGCACAAGCTGGCTGTCCGGGACAAACGCCGGCAACAGGGCGCCCATGGTGCCGACCGCAAGAGCGAAAACGAATTTTCGAGCGTGATGGATTGTTTTCATATCGTACTGATTGTTCTAGCTATTTGGATTTGAACTCAATCGAATTGGCGACCTGCCTGATTGCCGCCGCAGGCACTTCCCCAACGATGGTAAGCCAAAAATCGCCGTGACGCTTGCCGAGGATATTCAACGCCCCTTGCTGCATCGAACCTTCGGTACGGCTCTGCGAGCCGGGCTCAATGAATACTGAAATCGCCGCCACGCCGTCCGAGTAGACGATGTGCGTAACCTCGCGCTGCACCGGCTGCCCTTGGGAAGAGGCCGCTCCCGCAGCAGCGGGCGCCGCCGCATCGGAGACCAGGCGTTTGACCTCGCGGATCTTGCGGAAGCCGGCAGGAAGTGATTTTACCGTCCATCCGGACAGGCTTGCCTGGCTCATTACCGCATTTTCAACTCGCCATCCACTGGTATCGCCAAAGCTGGGACGTGCACGGGCGCGGTCGATGTTCCCGATGGAGACCTGCGTAAATGCGATCTGCTCGATCACGTCCCGCTTTTCGTCCAGCGTCTGCGCGCGCAGAAGCAAACCGGTCGCCTTGTCGGCCCACAGACGGTAACCGTAGCGCATATTGTCTTTGGGTTCGAGAACAATGGACTGGCAGTCACGGCCGGCCACGCGGCCGGCCGCATCCGTCTTCACACTGTAGAACTCGCCGATCTCCGCCGGCGCGGCGCCGAGGATGGCCGGGAAAACGTCGTGCGTCACCCGCTTTTCAACGAGCAAGGTTTTCGCTTCCGGAACGTAGCAGATGACTTCGTCGTTGGTCCGGAGATACTCCCGAGGCTTGCCGTCCAGGACCTCCAGTTTCTCGATCTCGTTCCTGCCCTCCAGCAAGTGCGTGATGCGCGAGGTCCGCATCTGGCTTCCCTGCTGGTAGACGAACGTGCCGGAGTAGTTGAGCTTCTGGGCTGCGGACTGGATCTTCTTCAGCCAGGCCTGCGCGTCGGAATCCTGGGCCGAAGCGGAGATTCCGAGGAGAAGAAACGACGTGGCAACGACAAACTTGAGCAACGCGATTGTTTGCCGCATATGAATCATTTATTCGAATCGCTGGCGAAATTCGCAGATCGTGCAAACTGTGCCGTGCTGTACACCGACGGAGAAATCCGCTGGTGGGCCATCAGGTAATCATCGATGCGCGGGTCGCGCAGCACCACGCCTTCGGAAGCCGATGCGGCCACGACGCCGGCCGGCTCAGTTGCGGCCACCTTGGCGGTCGTTTCAACCGTTTCGGGGTCGCCCTTCATGGCGACCATCAGTTGCGGCGTCGTGAAGAAGGCGACAGTGGCCATCGCTGCTGCCGCAGCCATGCTCGGCAGTGCCCAGCGACGCGCCTGACTGCCGCGATTCCCCGCCACTTCCTTGCGGTCCTGCGGCGCTTCCGCGGCAGTATGGGACATCGGCGCAACGATTGCCGGCTCCGCATCGAGGCGTGCCGACAGACGCGCTGCAAATCCCGGGCTCAGGTTGACGTCCATGTCGTCGGATCGCAACACATCGCCGATCTGGTGGTAAATGTCCCAGTCCGCTTTCCCCTGTTCCCGCCGCAGTGCGGCGAGTACCACATCGACATGGTCGTCGGGCAGTTCGCCGTCTGCCAGTGCGGAAATCTGTTCCCGGGTCATCTCATTCGTATTCATAACTACCTCGTTCAGGACGCGCCAAACCCTGTTTTCTGACTAAAAAGCCTTGTTCTGCCTATCCCTGCTACTACCAGCGCTTGTCGATCGCAGTGCCCAACAATGGCCTTAATTTCTCTGCGATAGCCTCACGAGCCCGGAATATCCGGCTACGCACGGTGCCTATCGGACACCCCATTGCTTCCGCGATTTCATCGTAGCTCAAGCCCTCGATTTCACGCAATGTAATTGCTATCCGCAACTCGTCCGGAAGTGCGTCCATTGCCACATTCACGGTCTCTGCGATCTGTTTCGTGGCGAGCATCGATTCG
The DNA here is from genome assembly GCF_035654295.1 of Noviherbaspirillum sp. Classification (GTDB taxonomy): domain Bacteria; phylum Pseudomonadota; class Gammaproteobacteria; order Burkholderiales; family Burkholderiaceae_D; genus Noviherbaspirillum. The sequence goes on from NZ_DASRXF010000153.1 coordinate 5,740, forward strand.
GGCGTATTGATGTCCCTCAGATGCTCCCCATCATCAAATGTTTCCGCCTCTTCAGCGTCTGCTTCCGTCGACGTTGGTGCACGGCGTCCCTGCGTAACCAGATAATTCTTGGCGGTGTTGATACCGATCCGGTATAGCCAGGTATAAAACGCCGAGTCGCCGCGAAACTGCGGCAACGCGCGGTAGGCCTTGATAAAGGCTTCCTGAACCACATCCTCGGCTTCCGCCTGGTCGCGCACGAGCCGCGATACGAGCCGCATCAGTTTCCGTTGATACTTGGACACCAACAGCTCGAACGCCTTTTTATCGCCGCGCTGCACACGCTCGACAAGCAGTTGATCAATGTCGCGTTCTGTCGTCAATCCCCGTTCCCTTGTCCCGTTGCAACACACGCGGCTTGAGTAGTTGACTCTGGGAAATGCAATAAGTTCAATTTGGTTCGAACAATTTCAGAAAATTTGTACGTCTTTCGCTTCTGGCTGCGCGGCAATCCAGCGGCAGGCGACCGACAGCGCCCGAAAGGCTTCCCGATCGACGCTATCGGGAAAAACCGGCACGACAACCATTCGTCCATCTTCTAGCCGAAGGCGAAGCAAAAGCATCCGCGCCCAGATTGTCGAGTTGTCCATGAGCCGAACCAGCTCGCCAATTTCTCTTACATGCGGCCGGTTCTGACGTGTACAAGGGGGCTCGCCTCCTGCTTTCAGCAATCGGATTTGTCCTGTGCCGGAGATATCAAGTTGTATGGTTTTTCGGCTGCGAATGCCATGATAAAACCCAAAAGTGGCGAGGAAAAACACGAGGGCGGAGAGCGACCAGCGAATGGGTGTAGTGAGGTCGCCCACGAGTCCGGAAGCGATGGCGAAAGCGACGCCGGCGGCGACCGCTGCCATCGCACCGGCGAGCGCAGTGAGCATGCGCGACGGACGGACAATGGCCGATACCGCGATAGACATGGAATGAGATGCAGGCAGGATGCCGGCGTTCCCCTCTGCGACACGAGAGGGGAACGATGCTTCAGACTTTACCGAAGACGAGAGTGCCGTTGGTGCCGCCGAATCCGAACGAATTCTTGACAGCGATATTGATCGGCATCTGGCGCGCGGTGTTGGCGCAGTAGTCCAGATCGCAGTCCGGATCCTGGTTGAAGATGTTGATGGTCGGCGGGGATACCTGGTTATGCACTGCCAGCACCGTGAATACCGATTCCAAGCCGCCCGCGCCACCCAGCAGGTGACCGGTCATGGACTTGGTCGAATTCACCACCACCTTGCCGGCATGCTCGCCGAGCGCGCGCTTGATCGCGATCGTTTCAGCGACATCGCCCAGCGGCGTCGAGGTGCCGTGCGCATTCACGTAGTTCACCTCGTCTGCATTGATCTGCGCATTCTTCATCGCAGCGACCATGCAGCGACGCGCGCCGTCGCCATCCTCCAGCGGAGCAGTCATGTGGTACGCGTCGGCGCTCATGCCGAAACCGAGCACCTCCGCATAGATCTTTGCGCCGCGTGCTTTGGCGTGCTCGTACTCTTCCAGCACCATCACGCCTGCGCCCTCGCCCAGCACGAAACCGTCGCGGTCCTTGTCCCAGGGACGAGATGCGGTTGCGGGGTCGTCGTTGCGTGCGGACAGAGCGCGCGCAGCCGCAAAACCGCCCACGCCGAGAGGAGAAACCGTAGACTCCGCTCCACCTGCCACCATCACGTCGGCATCGCCGTACTCGATCATCCGCGCGGCCGCCCCAATGCAGTGCAAGCCGGTGGTACAGGCGGTGACTAACGCGAGGTTCGGCCCCTTGAACCCGTACTTGATCGAGAGGTGGCCCGAAATCATGTTGATGATCGATGCCGGAACGAAGAACGGACTGATCCTGCGCGGGCCGCGATTGGTCAGTTCCGCATGCGTTTCTTCGATCATCGGAAGCCCGCCGATGCCCGACCCGACGATGACGCCGATGCGCTCGGCATTCTCCTCAGTCGCGGTCAGGCCGCTATCCTGAATCGCCTGGATACCCGCGGCCATCCCATAGTGGATGAAGGTATCCATGTGACGCGCTTCCTTGCCGGGAATGTAGTCTTCGATGTTGAAGCCCTTGACCTCGCCGGCGAAGCGGGTCGAGAAAGGCGTGGCGTCAAATTTGGTGATGGTCGCAATGCCCGACTTCCCTTCGACCAGTGCGGCCCACGCATCGGCAATGGTATTGCCGACGGGGGAAACACAGCCGAGGCCAGTCACTACGACCCGACGTTCACGAGAGCGGCTCAAGCGGTACTCCTGGTTTGAATCAATACAGCATCAGGCCTTGACGTGTGCCTTGGCGTAGTCGATCGCCTGTTGCACCGTCGTGATCTTTTCAGCCTGCTCGTCAGGGATTTCCATTTCGAATTCGTCTTCGAGTGCCATCACGAGTTCAACCGTGTCAAGCGAGTCGGCACCGAGGTCATCGACGAAGGACGACTCATTCTTGATGTCGGCTTCTGCGACGCCCAGTTGCTCGGCGACGATCTTCTTAACGCGTTGTTCGATATCGGACATATTATCCCTCCAGTGGGTTACAGAAAGTGCGCGCATTTTATCAGGTTTGCGCAGTGAAAATTCACTTTTGGCTTTTGTTTTCAATAATGCTTGATCTTCGGCCAAAAGCGTCCAAGAGCTGCTTAACTCATGTACATGCCGCCATTGACGTGCAGCGTCGTACCAGTGATGTAACCGGCCTGCGGCGAGGCAAGGAACGCGACTGCAGCGGCAATGTCCTCGGGTTGGCCGAAGCGCCCCAACGGGATCTGCTGCATCAGCGCCGCAGTCTGCTGCTCGCCCAGTTCACGGGTCATGTCGGTATCGATGAATCCCGGCGCCACGCAGTTGACGGTGATGTTGCGGCTGCCGATCTCACGGGCCAGCGCGCGGCTCATGCCTGCGACGCCTGCCTTTGCCGCGGCGTAATTCATTTGCCCCGGATTGCCAGCCGAGCCGACCACCGAAGTGATGTTGATGACGCGTCCGAACTTGGCCTTCATCATGCCGCGCAGCACGCCGCGCGAGAGACGGCCGACAGCACTGAGGTTGGTCGCAATGACGTCGTCCCACTCGTCGTCCTTCATGCGCATCGCCAACTGATCCTTGGTGATGCCCGCGTTGTTGACGAGAATGGACAGGCCGCCGAATTCTTTCTGCACCTGCTCGATGACCGTGTTGCAAGCGTCGGCGTCGGTTACATTCAGCACCATGCCTTTGCCGCACTCCGGGCCGATGGCCGCGAGGTATTCGGAAATCGCTGCCGCGCCTGCTTCACTGGTCGCCGTACCGACGACTTTTGCGCCCTGCCTGGCGAGCTCCTGCGCGATGGCGCGCCCGATGCCGCGCGACGCCCCGGTCACCAGGGCAACTTGATTGTTCAGATTCACTTGAGAAGCTCCAACACTTTGTCCAAAGAAGCCTGGTCGAAAACCGCCTCGCCCACAAGGTCGCCGTTGATGCGCTTGGTGAGGCCGGCGAGGACCTTGCCCGGGCCGCACTCGATGACGTGAGTAACGCCATCCGCTGCCATCTTCTGCACGGTTTCCACCCAGCGAACCGGGCTGGCAGCCTGGCGGACGAGTGCGTCCTTGATGGCGGCGACGTCCTGGGCAATTGCCACGTCGACGTTATTAATCAGGGGCAACTGCGGCGCGGCGAACGTCAATCCTGTCATGTAGTCGCGCAAGCGGTCGGACGCCGGCTTGAGCAGGGAAGAATGGAACGGTGCCGACACCGGCAGTGGCAGCGCGCGTTTTGCGCCCTTTGCCTTGGCAGCCTCGCATGCGCGCTCGACCGCGGCCTTGTGACCCGCGATCACGACTTGAGCCGGGGCGTTGAAATTGACCGCTTCCACCACTTCGCCTTGCGCGGCCTCGGCACACGCGGCGCGCACGTCATCGTCGGTAAGACCGAGGATCGCAGCCATGCCGCCCTGCCCGACAGGCACCGCTTCCTGCATCGCCTGCGCGCGGAAACGCACCAGCGGCACCGCATCCTTGAACGGAATCACGCCGGATGCGACGAGGGCCGAATACTCGCCCAGGCTGTGACCGGCAACGACGCTCGGCGTCTTGCCGCCTGCGGCGATCCAAGCACGATAGCAGGCAACCGCCGCGGTCAGCATCACAGGTTGAGTGTTGGTCGTCAGGTCGAGCTCTTCTTTCGGGCCGTCCGCAATCAGCTTGCCGAGGTCGAGCTTGAGGGCATCCGACGCTTCGGCGACGGTCTGCTGGACGACGGGGTTATCGGCAAATCCATTCAACATGCCGACGGCTTGCGAACCCTGACCGGGAAATACGAATGCGAATTTGGTCATGCGTTTTGTTGATTTTCAGGTGATTACATGCGTGCGAGGACCGCACCCCAGGTGAAGCCGCCGCCGACGCCTTCCATCATGACGTTCTGGCCAGGCTTGATGCGGCCGTCGCGCACGGCAGCATCGAGAGCGAGCGGGATGGAGGCCGCAGAGGTATTGCCGTGCTGGTCGACGGTGACAACCATCTTTTCCAGCGGCAGCCCAAGCTTCTTCGCCGTGCCCTGCATGATCCGGATGTTGGCCTGGTGCGGAATGAGCCAGTCGATCTGCGACGAGCTCAGGCCGGCTGCTTCGAGCGCTTCGTTGGCAACTTTTTCGAGGACAGTGACGGCAAGCTTGAAGACCGCCTGGCCATCCATGTAGAGGAAGGCGCTGCCTTCAATGGCGCCGGCGGTGACGCTGCCGGGGACGCACAGGATGTCGCCGTGGCTGCCGTCGGCGTGCAGTTTCGTGGAGAGGATGCCGGGCTCGTTCGAGGCCGACATGACGATGGCACCGGCGCCGTCGCCGAACAGCACACAGGTCGTGCGGTCGTCGAAATTGAGGATGCGCGAAAACACTTCGGCGCCGATCACAAGTACGTTCTTGTGCGCGCCGGACTTGATGAAGCTGTCCGCGACGGACATCGCATAGACGAAGCCGCTGCACACCGCCTGCACGTCGAACGCAGCGCCGCCGTTGGCAATGCCCAGCTTGCGCTGCACGACGCACGCGGTGCTCGGGAAGCCGCCGAAATGGTCGGGCGTCGAAGTCGCGACGATGATCAGGTCGATATCGCCCGGCGACAGCTTGGCCGCCTCCAATGCGCGCCTGGCCGCCTCCACCGCGAGATCGCTCGACTGCATCGCGGGATCCGCATAATGCCGGGCCGAAATCCCGCTTCGGGAAACGATCCATTCATCCGAGGTCTCGATACCCTTCTCGGCCAGCTGGATGGCGAGTTCGTTATTCGTGACCCGCTTCGGGGGCAGGTAGCTTCCCGTACCGATGATTTTGCTATAGAGCGTCATGCCGTCTTCTGGTGGGTTAATTCCGTGACCGCGCCCGGCGCAGTGGCTGCCTGCGCACCCTCCTGCTGGGGCATCAGTTCCGCGATGGTCTTCGAAATTCTGGAAAGCAGGTCGTGGCTTGCTGCGTCATATGCCCGCTTGATCGCCCATTCGTAGCCATAGGCATCCTCGCCGCCGTGGCTCTTGAATACGAGACCGCGCAGGCCGAGGAAACTCGCGCCGTTGTAACGGGACGGGTTCATGCGTTGCGAAATGGATTTCAGGGCACCCTGAGCAATGAACGCGCCGAGGATATTAACGGGGTTGCTCTTGAACTCGTTCTTGAAGACGTTCTTCAGGAAGCGCCCCAGGCCTTCGGAAGCCTTGAGCACCACGTTGCCGACGAAGCCGTCGCACACGACCACATCGGTCGTACCCTCGAAGATATCGTTGCCTTCGACGTTGCCGTAGAAGTTGATGATTCCACGCTCGTGGTCCGCACGCAGCAGCGCGGCTGTCTGTTTGACGACCTCGTTACCCTTGATGTCTTCTTCGCCGATGTTCAGCAAACCAACGGTCGGCTTGGCCTTGTCCTCGAGCGCGGACACCAGGGCGGAACCCATCAGGGCGAACTGGTGGAGATGCTGCGGCTCGCAGTCGACATTCGCCCCCAGGTCCAGCATGTAGGTGGGCGTATCCGTCTGGTTCGGCATGGGAAAGCAGATCGCCGGGCGGTCGACGCCGGGGATCGTCTTCAGGACATAGCGCGACACCGCCATGAGCGCGCCGGTATTGCCCGCAGAGACGCAGGCGTCGGCCTTACCATCCTTGACGAGGTTGACCGCGACGCGCATGGACGAATCCTTCTTCCGGCGCAGCGCAACTTCGACAGGGTCGTCCATGGTGACGACTTCTGCAGCGTGGACAACGGAGAGGCGTGGATGCGATGAGGCGTGGTGTTTCTTCAGTTCGGCTCGAATGACATCTTCAAGCCCGACCAAGATCAGTTCGGCGCCAGGTTCGTGATTAGCGAAGGAGACGGCCGCAGGAATCGTGACCGATGGGCCATGATCGCCACCCATGCAGTCAATGGAAATTTTGATTGTCATTGTTTTGACTCAGTACCTCGCTCTAACCAGCTTGCGGGCCAGATCCGGCGTGATTCAAAATGACGCGATGCACTTTTTCAGCATATGAAAAAACGGCGCCAAGTCAAACTCGTTGCGCCGCTTTTCAGCCTCGAACAATGACTGCAATTATTCGTCGTTCTTGGTCTTGAGGACCTTGCGACCACGGTAGTAGCCGTTCGGGCTGATGTGGTGGCGCAGATGCGTTTCACCGGTCGTCGGCTCGACTGCCAGCGGGGGAACGCTCAGGTGGTCGTGCGAACGGTGCATACCACGCTTGGACGGGGACTTCTTGTTCTGTTGAACGGCCATGATGACTCCTAAACCTTAAGATCTGAAATTTTAACATATCCGGCCTGCAAACTCTTGCATTCCGGGAATCCTTCAATACTTCTACTGCTTGAGCTTCTTCAGGACAGCGAAGGGCGACTCCTTCTTTCCCTCCGGGGCCGCCTCCTGCACTGTCAGCCCGGGGCAAACCTCGTGCTTCGGCGACAGCGGTATCGTCAGCAGGGCCTCGTCCTCGACGAGCTGGGCCACATCGAAATTGTGGCTGCCCACGATCACTTCAACCGACTCGTCCGCCAACTGCGCATCGATCTCATCGGCACTGGCCTCATCCTGCGCGAGGATGATGGTCGCGCCCGAATCGATCTCGAAAGCGAACGGCGTCAGGCAGCGTTGGCACATCAGATTCACCGTGCCCGACACCGCCAAGTCCAGTTGCGGATGCCCGCGCTTGTCGCTGCCGCCCTGCAGGCTCCAGCGCACAACGCCAGCCTTGTCGACCGACTCCTCGGCCAGCCTCGGCAGGTCGGCAACAGGGATCTCCCCTTCGCGGCGCTCTTTGAGCCGACAGAATTCAAAGGCGTCGATCACAAAAGCATTCATACGGCGAGCCAAACCCGGAAAACCTGCGATAATAACAGGCTTTTCCCTTATTCGTCAAAGCCTTAGGCGGCTTTTTGTTGACCTGCCGCTCAAAAAACACCGCAAAATGCCCTTCGCGACCGCCCCCGTGACCGATTTCCCTCGCCTGATCCTTGCATCCAGTTCAACCTATCGAAAGGAATTGTTGTCGCGCTTGCATCTTCCCTTCGAAACCGCCGTGCCTGCCATCGACGAAACTCCGCTCGCAGGCGAGGCGCCGGAACAGACGGCGCTGCGGCTTGCAAAAGAGAAAGCGCTTGCCGTTGCATCGCACGCTCCGGGCGCACTGGTGATCGGCTCCGACCAGGTCGCGACCCTCGACGGCGAGCAGATCGGCAAGCCGGGAACGCATGAGAAGGCGCTCGCCCAGTTGCAAAAAATGCGCGGCAGAAAAGTGGTTTTCCATACTGCGCTTTGCCTTCGGGATACACGCTCCGGCACGGGGCAGGAAGTGCAGGCGGAGAACGTCCAGACCTTCGTCACCTTCCGCGACCTGCCGGACAGCGAGCTGGACGCCTACCTGCGGATCGAACAGCCTTACGATTGCGCGGGCAGTGCGAAAAACGAAGGCCTGGGCATCGCAATCATCGAGAGCATCGAAAGCACCGACCCCACGGCGCTCACCGGACTGCCCATGATCGCCCTGTGCTCCATGCTGCGCCGCGCGGGCGTGCCCTTTTTCCGCACCTGAACCCGATATGGCCGGCACCCTCTACCTGATTCCCAACACCCTCGGCGCCCTGACAGCAGGCACCGACGGCGCGCCTGAAATGGTCATTCCCGGCCAAGTCCAGGCAATCACCGCGAGCCTCGACTACTTCATCGCCGAGAACGCGAAGACTACACGCGCCCACCTCAAGCTGATCGCGGCCACGCACCCGCTACGCAAACCGCTGCAGGAAATCCTGATCGCCGAACTGAACGTCAACACCGAGGCCGGCGCCCTGCCCGCGCTGCTGGCGCCCTTGAAAGAGGGCCGCGATGCCGGACTGATTTCGGAAGCAGGCGTGCCGGCGGTGGCCGATCCCGGCGCCAATCTTGTTCGACTCGCCCATGCGAGTGGAATAAGGGTGCGCCCGCTGGTCGGCCCTTCATCCCTCCTTTTGGCAGTGATGGCGAGCGGACTGAACGGACAAAGCTTTGCGTTCAACGGTTACCTTCCCACGGATGGCGCGCAACGCACCAAGCGCATCAAGGCACTCGAAGAACGTTCGCGTCTCGACAGGCAGACGCAGCTGTTCATCGAAACACCGTACAGGAACGCCGCGTTGCTGGAAGCATTGGCGCATGCGTGCCACGCCAACACGCTCATCTGCACGGCAACCGATCTCACGCTCGAAAGCGAAACGATACGGACGCAAACGGCCGCGCGGTGGAAGAGTGATATTGCGGCAGGGAAAACAGACGACCTTCACAAACGGCCGACCGTGTTCCTCATTCTTGCGCAGTGAGCCCCAGACGTGCAAAACGGCGGTATTGCGCCGCCGTTTTGCATGCCCTGTCGGGCAACAATTGAGAAGGCGATTTGCCTCTCAAACCCGCGTCCGAGACACGGTTGCTGACATCTGGCCCGAGAGTTTTTCCGGTAACGTGCTTCTTGTGCGGTACAGGATCGAAACCGGCGCCAGACACCTGAAGTATAAAACGCACGGGGCCGGAATCAAGCACTGCAAGACTGCCGTCGCCTTGAAAAATCCCAATGGCGCAAGCCCGCGCCATAGGGGGGGGGTGGGCGAAGGCTTCAGCGCAGCGACGGACGCGCCGTGCTGCCCCAGATCGAGTTGACCGCCGCCGTGCCGACGGCGCCGCCGAATTTCTTGATCAGCCGCTCGGACAGGCCTTCACGCTGGGTGTAGTCGACGATTTCCTCGGCCTTGAGTTCGTCGCGTGCGACCGAGTCCACGGTGCCGAAACCATCGGCAAGACCGATCTCGACAGCCTTGGAGCCGCTCCAGAACAAGCCCGAAAAAGTTTCCGGCGTTTCCTTCAGCCTGTCTCCACGGCCCTTGCGCACGACATCGATGAACTGCTGGTGCACTTCATTGAGCATGTCCTGCGCATAGTTGCGGTGCTTTGCGCTCTGCGGACTGAAGGGATCGAGGAAACCCTTGTTCTCGCCGGCAGTCATCAGGCGGCGCTCCACGCCGGCCTTTTCCATCAGTCCGGTGAAACCGAAGCCTTCCATGAGCACACCGATGGAGCCGACAATACTGGCCTTGTTGACGAAGATCTTGTCGGCGGCGGCAGCAATGTAATAACCGCCGGAAGCACAGATCTCGTCCACGACGACAAACAGCGGCTTCTTCGGGAATTCCTGGCGCAGGCGGACGATCTCATCGTTGATCATCCCTGCCTGGACGGGGCTGCCGCCCGGGCTGTTGATGCGCAGGACGACGCCCATGGCCGTGTCGTCCGAATAGGCGCGGTTGAGTGCCTGGATGACGGCATCGGCCGAGCCCGAGGTGCCGGACTCGATTGCGCCGTCGATTTCGATCAGTGCGGTGTGAGGGCCGACCACTTCGCCATCCTGCTGGCCATAGCCGAGGGCGATCCACAAGCCGAACCCGATCAGTCCAAGGGTGAGGAAACGGAAGAATATATTCCAGCGGCGCGCCGCGCGCTGCTCGCGCAAGGTGGCGAACGCCAGCTTTTCAAGAACCTCGCGTTCCCAGGCGGGCCCTCGGGCCGGCGAAGGGGACGGCGCAGCGTTGCGGGACTGGTTCTTCTCGTCGAAATTGTCGTCAATCATTGTTCATGCCCATTGTTATCCTTGCGCGTCATGCCACGGCCGGCCTGATGTAGTCATCCGGCTCCCAGTAGACGCGTCCATCCCTCTCGAACACCGTGATCTGCCGCAGACGGCCACCCCGGCACGGACCGCCGGCGCAGCGCCCGGACTCCGGCGTGTACAGCGCGCCATGGGTCGAGCACATCAGGTACAGGCCGCTCGATTCGAAAAACTCGCCCTCGTTCCAGTCCAGCTCGATGGGAACATGCGCGCAGCGGTTCAGGTAGGCATAGACCGCATTGTCGTAGCGGACCACGAACCCGGTGCTGTCCTCGCCTCCGGCCGTGACCGGGAAGCGCACGCCCTTGCCGCCATCCGTCAGCGCAGACGACTCGCAGATCAGGATCGCGGTGTCATCCATTCCGGCATTATGCATTTTCGCGCAGCCATGTGTGCAGCTCCGGCACGGAGCTTGCGATGAATAAAGGGTTCAGCGCCTCAAGCTCGGGTCCCGAATGCGCACCGTAATGCACCCCCACTCCCGAAGCGCCGGCGTTCACGGCCATTTGCAGGTCGTGCGTGGTGTCCCCGATCATGAGGGTACGCCGCATGTCCTGGCCGAGTTCGCGCGTCAGTTCCTGCAACATGGCGGGATGCGGTTTGGAAAAGGTTTCATCCGCGCATCGGGTTGCATCGAAGACGGAGAGCAGGTTGGCCGCATCCAGCGCACGGTTCAGCCCTACCCGGCTCTTGCCCGTTGCGACAGCCAGGAAATATCCCTCCTGGGCCAGGTCGCTCAACATCTCGCGCACGCCGTCGAACAGGGTCAAGCCCTTGTCCTTGGTCAGGTAGTGGTAACGGTAACGCTCCACCATGTGCGGATAGTGCTTGGGTTCGAGGCCGGGAATCACGGCTTGCATGGCGTCCGGGAGCGCAAGGCCGATCACGTAGGCGGCTTGCTTGTCATCGGGAACCGGAAGTCCGAGGTCCTTGGCCGCCGCCTGGATGCACGCAACGATGGTCGCCGTGCTGTCCATCAGGGTTCCATCCCAGTCAAATACGATCAGGTCGAAGTTCTTTCTTGGCATTGTCAAAGTGGTATTGCCGCTTGTGTTGTCGAATTCTTGCCGGCTGCTCATGCGGCTTTCCTGTCCAGGCTTTTCAGGAAGCGTTCGCATTCCGGCGGCAGCGGAGCTTTCAGGGTGACGGCGGCTCCCGTATCCGGATGGCGGAACGTGACCTGGCAGGCGTGCAGGAACATGCGCTTGAGTGCGGCACGCTCCCCCTCCGCCTTTTGCAAGGCCTTGTTGAGTGCGAAGTCGCCGTATTTGTCGTCGCCGACGATCGGGAAGCCGCTGGAGGCGAGATGGACGCGGATCTGGTGCGTGCGCCCGGTCTTCAGTTCAGCTTCCAGCAATGCGAAGTCGCCGAAGCGCCGGACCAGGTTGAAGATGGTGTGCGACGGCTGGCCGTCCGCCTGTACGCGTACGCGCCTTTCGCCATCCGGCGTCGTGTATTTAAATAGAGGCAACTTGACGTGCTGGCGCGAATTCGTCCATTCGCCGTGCACCAGAGCGAAATAGCGCTTGTCCAGTTCGCCATCCCGGATCTGGGCATGGAGGTCCGTCAACGCCGAGCGCTTCTTTGCCAGCAGCAATACGCCGGAGGTTTCGCGGTCCAGCCGGTGCACCAGCTCCAGGAACTTGGCCTGGGGGCGCGCAGCACGAAGCTGTTCGATCACACCGAAGCTCACCCCGGAACCGCCGTGAACGGCAACGCCCGCGGGCTTGTCGATGACCAGCAGGTGCGCATCCTCGAGCAGGATCGTGAACTCGGCGGCCGGCACCGACGACGTTGCCTTTTCAGCAATCCGCACCGGCGGGATGCGGACCACGTCGCCTTCCTTCAGGCGATAGGTCTGGTCGACACGTCCTTTGTTGACGCGCACTTCTCCCGACCGCAAGACGCGGTATATATGGCTCTTGGGTACGCCTTTACAAACCCGCAACAGGAAATTGTCGATGCGTTGATCGGCTTCATCCTCGGAAATTGTCACGAGGCGGACCTGTGCGGATGCCTGGGAGGACGGCTCATTTGGAGCCGAATCAGTCCGCCCCCCAGAAAATCTCGCTAAGTCCTTCATTTTGCAGATATAATTGTTTCGCGTCGGTTACAAACCGGCGCGCGTGTGAGAATAAAAAGCACATTCTACACAGGGGCGTGTCCATCAGCCTCGCCGAATTGCAAATTCGATGGACAGGGCGCCGGCGAAAAGACAAGAGTGCCCAGGGCCAGGGTTAGAGGAGAGGTCGTGTACAGGAGTACACCGCTCCGTCATTCCGGTCCGGGCGCACAGGTTGTTTTCGTGGTGCCTGAAAGACGTGTATGCAGCGTCCTTGCGCGAACCAGGGTTGCACCGTAGTTGTAATCGGGTAGCGCGCATCGGCGTTGGACAAGAATGCTTGAATATTAAGGATATGTCTGGCGAGCACGCCTGTGAAAGGAATGCTCGCTGGTTGATGTGGTTGGCCCCCGTTTGCCGATTTCGTTGAATGCCATGACTTGTTTGGCTCCATCACAATGCTCGCTGCCTGACGCTGCGCCCGGCCCGGCCCATGACGCCTGGACCGGAATGCGCATTGCGGATGCCGCGCGCGCTCGGCATCCGTTACAACCGCGTCCGTGCCCCGTTGCGGCTTTAGCGCTGAAGGTTTGCGCAACCGCACACTAAGGCAATTCCCTCCCTCAAGCACTCCGACCTCGCGTACATCCACGCAGCTGCCGCGCTGGCGAAGTTCGTCATGCGCGGCCCTAGTTGACCTCAAGAGTCACGGAGTAAATAAAAATGAAACGAATGTTGTTCAACGCCACGCAGCAGGAAGAACTGCGCGTGGCCATCGTCGATGGGCAAAAGCTCATCGACATCGACATCGAAACGACCGGCCGCGAACAGCGCAAGTCGAATATCTACAAGGGCGTGATCACCCGCATCGAGCCCTCGCTGGAAGCCTGCTTCGTCAATTACGGCGAAGAACGTCACGGCTTCCTCCCGTTCAAGGAAGTGGCGCGCAGCTATTTCAAGGACGGCATCGACGTGCGCAACGCGACCATCAAGGACGCCTTGCGCGAGGGCCAGGAAATCATGGTCCAGGTCGAGAAGGAAGAGCGCGGCAACAAGGGTGCGGCGCTGACCTCCTTCATCTCCCTGGCCGGCCGCTACCTCGTCCTGATGCCGAACAACCCGCGCGGCGGCGGCGTCTCCCGCCGGGTCGAAGGCGAAGACCGCCAGGAACTGCGCGAGACGATGGACAAGCTGGAAATCCCGTCCGGCATGTCCGTCATTGCCCGCACCGCCGGCATCGGCCGCAACGTGGAAGAACTGCAGTGGGACTTGAACTACCTGCTGCAACTGTGGCGCGCGATCGAAGGCGCCGGCCAGTCCGCTCCGGGCGCCTTCCTGATCTACCAGGAATCCTCGCTGGTCATCCGCGCCATCCGGGACTATTTCCAGCCTGACATCGGCGAAATCCTGATCGACACCGACGACATCTACGAACAGGCCCAGCAGTTCATGAGCCACGTGATGCCGGACATGGTGCACCGGGTCAAGCGCTACCGTGACGACGTGCCGCTGTTCTCGCGTTTCCAGATCGAACACCAGATCGAAACCGCCTACTCCCGCACCGTCCCCCTGCCCTCCGGTGGCGCCATCGTCATCGACCAC